>CAYPHV010000004.1:47501-50928 GCA_964410645.1 uncultured Nautiliales bacterium | reverse complement strand
GCAAAGGACTGAAAATCCTTGTGTCGGCGGTTCGATTCCGTCTCTGGGCACCACTGCTAAATTCAATTCTTAAAATGGCAATAACGATTTTATTTTATTTATTCCTCTATTTTTAATACTGTTTTCTTTTGATTTAACAATACTGACCGCTTCTTTTTTCATTAAATTCCTTATATTTTCCATACTGTTTAATTCATTCAGCTGTAAATTAATTCCGTTTATATTTAAGTTTTTGGACTTTATCTTTTCATTCAAAATTTTTCTGGCCTGTAAAGTTTTTTTATTTATTTCTTCATTCAGTCTGTTTTGCAATATTTTTGAAAAAATTTTATCCAAATCCGAATTTATACGAATCTTGGGAGAATCAACATTTCCGCTTATATTTGTAATTATATTAAAATTATTTATATTATTTAAACTGTTTCCCAACAACTTTTTAATTTTTGTATTTGCCTCTATTTTTACTTTCATAAAATTACCGATAATTTTGGCATCAACCGCATCTTTACTTAAATAGCCGATAATTTTGGCATTAACAAATGAATTAAGGTTAAAATAATTAAAATTTACATTGTTTAATACAATGTTATTCCCGTATATATCAAAATCAACATTTTTCAAATACGTAATTTTACCCCCTACATCAAAAAATTTACCTTTACCAAAAAAACTTACTCTGCCTTTTTTACCGAGTAAAGCCTGGGCGTCTGAAATATTCTTAAGGTTTATTTGCCAGTTTGCTATGGAAGTTTTCATTTTTCCAAAAGCATTTACCAATACAAAATCCGGATAATAAATTTTATCTTTAAACTTAATATATTCGCCTTTTTTTCTTACATATTTTTGTGTTTTTTGTTCTTTACCGCTTATATAAGGTTTTATTTTCCCGTAAATTACGGACGCCATATGCAAATATTTTGAAATTTGAGGTTTCAATAAAGTCTGTGCAAATTTCGAATACTGTTTATTTTTAAGCAAAACATATTTTGATTTTATATTTGCCAAATCTTCATTGGCGGCTAATTTCACATTTTTGATATCTTCTTCTATTATTTTTCTGTTTTTTAATAAAATATCTTTCTGCTTTTTGATTTTGGTTAGAATTAAACTGCTTTCTTTTTTAACAGCATTAATATTATTAATTAATTTATTCAAATCTTCCGGATTTTTGATTTTTGCATTTTTCAAGGCATTCAATCTGTTTTGCAAATCGGCAAGATTTTTTTTCTGTTTTTTTATATCAAAATTTTTATAAAGTTTTTCTGTTTTTTTATAATCTGTTTCTAATTTTTTTATCGCATTTAACGTTTTCAAATTTTCACTTGCAAGCAAATCTTTCGGATTTGGCAAAGATATATGAAAATTACTGAGCGGTTTTAGGGAATTTGTTTTATTTTCACTGTTTTTTTTGATTAAGCCGTATATGTTTTGATCCGTTTGGGCAGTAAATTTCAAATTGTCTATTTTATATTTTTTCCAAACAATTTTCCCCCAGTCAAGTTTTGTATATACCGTTTTAAAAAGCAGTTTGTCTATCTGCATATTTTTTATATCTATTGAAAGATTTTTAAGGCTTACGTCTACTTTTTCAACAGTTACTTTTTTATGTAAAATTTTTGATAAAGAAAATTCAAGGGAATATTTCACTATCGGATCGAGTAAAAAACTAAAAAATAATATTACCAAAACAGCTATGATACCCGCAAATCCGATTCCGGATATTCTTATAATACCTTTTTTTTCATTTGGAACAAGCCAGGAAAAATATTTTTTTGTTTTTAATTTTTCAAATACAGCGCGTTTATACAATATAATTGTTTTTTCCATTAAAAAATATAAAACAATTCCCAAAATAATACCGCTGATTAAAGAACCCGCTACCACGGTATTATTGAATCCGCTCCATCTGAATAACGGCAAATTATAACAAAATGTCCAAACCGGTTTTAAAAAATTACAAGTCAGCAGGGTATAACCTATTTTATGAAATACCGGATCGGACAAATACCCCAAAAATCCGAATAAAGAAAAAGAAGCCAAAAACAGTCCGATAGGAATTCTGAATATTAATACAAAAATAAAAATTATCATTGTAAAAAAATTTACTGCAGGCAAAAAACCAGCAATCAAACCAAACACCACCGCCAGTGTTATCATTTTGGAAGAAGACGCAGAATTCAACTCTTTTAAAAATTTAAGTATAAAATGGCCCATTTTTTATCCTTTAAAAACATATTATAATTATATCCAAAAGGACTTCAATGAAAAAATATTCTTATAATGAATTCAAAAAAGATATAAAAAACTTAAATATAAAAAAGCCTGACGCATTACTTGCAATCGCAAGAGGAGGCCTTACATTTACGCATCATTTGGCAGAAAAATTCGGCATAAGAGAAGTATTTTCAATAAATGCCATCTCTTATAACAAAACCGAAAAACTTGATAAAACAGATATTTTTAATATTCCGGATTTATCAAATTATTCAAATATTTTGATTGTTGACGATATAAGCGACAGCGGAGACACCTTCATAAAAGTTATAAAAATATTAAAAGAAAAATATCCTGAAAAAAAATTCCAAACGATATCAATTTTTTATAAACCGGCTTCAAAGTTCAAGCCTGATTTTTATTTTCACAAAACAGATGAATGGATAAATTTTTTCTGGGAAAATTATTAATCCCGGTTTATCCATAATTTTATGCGCTTTTGTCCCATTACCAGTTCAGTTTTTTAACTTCATTTTTATTGGCCTTTATTGTGGAAGAAGCGTTTATATCCGAGGTTCTGTTTGTCTCTTGATATTTTTTAGCACTGCTTCCAACTCCTCCCCAGCCGCTGCCCTCTTTTTGAAAAGTTACATTAAAACACGGATGGGTTAAACAGTCAAGATTTATACCGCCTGAATCTTTTGGGTCTTTATAATCTTTGGCCAACGGGTTATACCATAGCCAGCTTGGAATTGACAAATGAATTTTTGTACTGTAAGGCAAAGCGTGAGATGTGGATAAGGTAACTGTAAAACGTTTGTAAAAACATCACATTTGCTTAAATTTATATTATTTGCAAATATAATACCGACAAATATCAGTAAAAGGCTAAGCTTTTCCATTTTTTATCCTTTATTACAATAAAATTAAATCTTATCCTTATTATACCGCAAAATTTTTAATCAATATTCAGCCAATCTTTTGCTTTTTGTCTTAAATTTTGAGGGTCGTCGCTTGCAAGAAGGTTTATTGAAGTTAATTTTTTAGGAGTTAAATTATATTCATTTTGCAAAAGTTCCACTATCGCCTGGCCTGAGTGTATAAGCTTTGCATTAGGAAAATATTTTTGTAAAGATTTAGATAAAAAAGGATAATGGGTGCAGCCGAGAATTACTATATCTATTTTTTTCCTGTCGATATTTTTAAAATAAAG
>CAYPHV010000004.1:2296-47401 GCA_964410645.1 uncultured Nautiliales bacterium | reverse complement strand
TCAAGGGAATATCGGATTATTGTGGATTCGTTTTTGTTTCCGTAAGGAACTCTTGCAGTATCCCCGTAATAGATAATTTTCTCAAAAAGTTTGGCATTGATTATGGATTTAGCAACGCTTAAGCCCCCTATTCCGCTGTCAAAAATTCCGCATTTCATTCGTTGATAACGCTTAAAAATTCCTGATTGTTTTTGGTTTTGAGCATTTTTGAATACATAAGTTTAAGAGCCTCTATTTCATCCATATCGCTTATTATATTTCTTATAGCCCAAACTTTTGCAAGTTCTTCCTCGCTTAAAATAAGTTCTTCTTTTCTTGTGCCGGATTTGAGTAAATCAATTGCAGGATAAATTCTTCTGTCGGCAATTCTACGGCTAAGCACCGCTTCCATATTACCAGTGCCTTTGAATTCTTCAAAAATAACCTCATCCATTTTTGAACCGGTATCGATAAGCGCCGTTGCGATAATAGTCAGACTTCCGCCCTCTTCTATGTTTCTTGCGGCCCCGAAAAATCTTTTCGGTTTATGCAGGGCGTTTGCGTCAACCCCGCCGCTTAAAATTTTACCGCTTGCCGGAGTTACCGTATTATAAGCCCTTGCAAGCCTTGTAATTGAATCAAGCAAAATTACAACATCTTTTCCCATTTCCACCATTCTTTTTGCTTTTTCTATAACAAGTTCGGCCACTCTTACGTGATTTTGAGCCGGTTTGTCGAACGTTGAGCTGTACACTTCGCCTTTTACGCTTCTTTGCATATCGGTAACTTCCTCGGGCCTTTCATCAACCAAAAGCACCATAAGCGTTACTTCGGGATGATTATGCGTAATTCCATGGGCAATTTCTTTTAAAAATACCGTTTTACCGCTTCTTGGAGGCGCTACAACAAGCCCTCTCTGTCCTTTTCCTATCGGGGCAAATAAATCAAGCACCCGGCCTGTGAGTTTTTTGGGCTCGTATTCAAGTTTGAGTTTTTCATCTGGATAAAGCGGCGTCAGATTATCAAAAAGAGGCCTTTTCTTAGTTCCTTCGGGAGGCAGATAATTAACAGCCTCTATTTTCAAAAGTGCGTAATATTTTTCCTGATCTTTGGGAGGTCTTATCTGACCTGTTACAATATCACCGGTTCTCAGAGCAAATCTTCTTATCTGTGTCTGGGAAACATATACATCATTTACAGAATTTTCAAAATTTCCGCCTATACTTCTTAAAAATCCGTATCCGTCGGACATAATTTCCAAAATACCGGTAAAAAGCAGATATCCGCCTTTTGCAACCTGGTTTTTGAGTATTTCAAACATTAAATCCTGACGTTTGAATTCCTGAGGGTTTTCCACATCCAGTTTTTTTGCAATTTCAATTAATTTATCCGTAGGCATACTTCTTAACGTCTCAATAGTATAGCCTACAACGGGAATATGCGTTCTTTGCTTTCTCTGACGGGGGTTTGGATTTTCTTTTTCTTTTATATTTCCGTTTGTTTCGTGCATTTGTGTATTTGTTGAAATTTCCTGATCTTTTTCCATATGATTTAATCCTTGTAGATAATTTTGAAGTTAAAAACAGATAGACGGGCTGTCGGCTCTTTTTTTATGTTTTGTGCGATTTTAATTAAATAAAAAATTTTTGTCAAGTTTTGGTAAAATTCAATAAAAACAGGAAATAAATAACACAAAGCAGGCATTATGAAAAATAAAAAATTAATCGCAGACAGACAAATCAGGGTCGACAAATTTTTAAGCAACAAATTAAATACGGCCAGAAATCAGATAGAAGGGCTTATCGATAAAAATTTGGTAAAAATAAATTCAAAACCGGCCAAAAAAGGCGGAATAAGGCTAAATCCGGGCGATATAATAGAAATCCAAATCCCGGATACAGAGCAGAAAGAATACAAAAAAGTAGACTTTGATATTCCCATTATTTATGAAGATGAAGATTTACTGGTAATAAACAAACCGCCCGGAATCGTAGTCCATCCGGCACCAAGCTATAAAAAGGCAACACTTGTGGACTGGCTGAAAGCCAAAGGATTTTCGCTCTCAACATTAGCCGGGGAAGAGAGATTCGGGATAGTCCACAGGATTGACAAAGAAACAAGCGGAGCGCTGGTAATTGCCAAAAACAATAAAACACACCGGTTTTTAAGCGATCAGCTAAAAGACAAAAGCATGGGGAGATATTATGTGTTTTTTACAAATCTGCCTTTGAAAGATGCGGTATGTATCGACAGACCCATAGGCAGAAATCCTAAAAACAGACTTAAAATGGCGGTGGTTTATTCCGGGAGAGTGGCCAAGACCCTTTTTGTCCCTCTTGAAGACAATCTTGCAGCCGCGAAATTATACACAGGCAGAACGCATCAGATAAGAGTTCATCTCTTTTCCATGGGAAGATACATTTTGGGAGACAAAACATACGGGGCAAAAAAACAAAAAACTAAAAGGGTAATGCTTCACGCAAGGGAAATATATTTTACCCATCCAAACGGAAAAAAACTTAGTATAATTGCACCTATATTTAATGATTTTAAAAATCTTTTAAAAGGAAACCAATATGAAAAAATTAATACCTTACATACTGTTTTTGATAATTATGAGCGGATGTGCCACAAATTTTAACAGGCCTTCCCCTAAATCCAATCCGAATCTGCCTGCCGTAAAAACATTTAAAGCATATCCGGACAGAAACGCAATTGCCCTGTTTTGGAACACAGTTCCCAATATAAAAGGGTATTATGTCCAAAGATATAACGCCAAAAATAAAAAATGGGAAGAAATAGCCACAATCAACAACCCATACAAATCTATTTATGTAGATACCAATTTAAAACCGGGACATATTTACAAATACAAAATCGCCACATTTGATCAAAACGGCGCCCCTTCTCTTTCAAAAGAAATAAGCCAGGCGACTATGCCAAGACTATCGCCCGTAATACCTCTTGAAGCCAGACCCATCGCAAAAGGTAAAGTTAAAATAATTTTCAGACCTCACCCAAACGAAAGAGTAAAAGAATATATTATTCAAAGATATAACGACAAAAAAACAAAATGGGAAGCACTTACAACTATTAAACCGCGTTTAAACGTGGAATACATTGATCAAAATTTGCAGGACGGCAAAATTTATAAATACAGAATAATTGCAAAAAGCTACGACGGTATAACATCGTTTCCTTCAAACCCGATAGTTGTTTCAACATTTAAAAAACCGTCTGTAATTTTAAAAACAACAGCGAGCACCAATCTGCCTAAAAAAATAGTAGTGACGTTTTCCCCTGTAAAAGCAAGTGCATATAAAATATATATTTCGGATACTCCTAATGGAAGTTTTCATTTTTACAAAAAGATATATTCAACGACTTTTGTTGATCATATAAATAAAGACGGGATAAAAAGATATTATAAAATTACAGCCGTGTCAAAGCATCATACGGAATCGCTGCTAAGCGACACTCCGACCGCCATGGGAGAAACTCTCACCAAACCGGCGGCACCTATTGTATCTACTAATAAAACGGGCAATCAAATAGAGTTTATTTTCACCTCTTCTGACAACAGGGCTAAAAAATATCTAATTATAAAAAAAGAAAATATTTCACTGTTCAAATCTGTTACAAAAAAATATATAGCAAATTCAAACAGATTTATTGATACAATAAATACTAAAAAAAATTATGAATATAAAATATATGAAGTGGATAAATACGGTTTAATTTCGAATAAACCTGCAATTATTAAGGTTGACTGATGCCCCATATCGTTATAGATAAACTTTCTTCAATTTCTTTTCCCGCACAAAAAAACGACATAACTTTTTTGTTTAAAGCCGAAAATTTAATAGGGGTAAAAACAAAAAACGGAGTATTTTTAATATCGGTAAAAAAGCATAAAAAAGGATTCCTGGTCAAATATGACAAAATTACAAGACCGCTGACAAGCGAAATAAAAAAAGCCTACAAAGCGTTTATTGAACTAAACCATGCAAAAATTGTTTTCGAAAACATAAGCGGCATAAAAGAAAAATTACCCAATAAAAATCTGCTTAAGATCAATGATAATTTAGATAATACCGATATAATTGAAGTTGGATTCGGAAGCGGAAGGCATTTAATACATCTGGCAAAAAAATATCCGGATAAATTAATTTTGGGAATAGAAATATACAAGCCGTCGATTGAACAGGTTTTAAAAAGAATTGAATATGAAGGCCTAAACAACGTAAAGATACTAAGTCATGACGCAAGAATAATTCTGAGTAAAATTCCCTCAAACAGACTTGAGGGCATATACGTGCATTTTCCCGTTCCATGGGACAAAAAACCGCACAGACGCGTAATAAACAAAAATTTTATAAAAGAATGCATAAGAACACTTAAAAAAAATAAATTTTTACATCTCAGAACAGACAGTGAAAATTATTTTAATTATTCTTTAAGCGAATTCCTGCAATTTTCAAAAGCACATATCGAAATCAAAAAAAATATACCGTATGAAATTATCAGCAAATATGAAGACAGATGGATAAAAAAGGGTAAAAACATTTATGATATTTATATGTATTCGCTGGAAACTTCTTCTGATTTAACAGAAAATTTTGATTTTTCTTTTGAAAAAAAACTTGTCAATATTGATTTTGAGGCAAAAATTTATCATAATTTCATTGTTCGTTTGGAAAAAGAATTTAAAATAGACGCTCACAATTCACTCCTCAGGGCAACCATTGGAAATTTTAACAAACCGGAGCATATTTATATTTTAAACAAGACCAAACCGGAATATTTTATACCTCCGGCTTTGGTAAAAGATAATTATATAGCGCATTTGGAATTAAAAAGGCTTTTTAATGAGTAAAATTGTATTAGCTAAAAATTTATCAATAAGTTATGAAAATATCCCCGTCATATCGTCGTCTTCATTTTCAATAGAAAGCGGCGATTTTGTATTTTTGACAGGTATCAGCGGAAGCGGTAAAACATCTGTCATAAAAACATTATACGGAAACGTAAAACCGTTAAACGGAGATTTATATATAGGAGAATTTAATTTAAAGAATATAAGCAAATCCAAATTATCACTTCTCAGAAGACATTTGGGAATAGTTTTTCAGGATTTCAAGCTGATACCGGAATGGAATATTTTAAAAAATGTCACTTTACCGCTGTTAATTGCCGGTGTGGATAAAAATACAGCCGAAACTCTTGCCATGGAATATTTAAGCAAAGTTAACCTCTCTCACAAAGCCGATAAATTTCCGGAAGAATTAAGCGGAGGCGAACAGCAAAGAGCCGCTATCGCAAGAGCCGCGATTCATAATCCGGTAATGATCCTGGCGGATGAACCGATAAGCGGACTTGACGAATATTCAGCCTCTCTTGTAATGGATTTATTTTATAATGCCAATAAACTGGGCATTACCATTGTTATAGCCTCCCATTCCATCCCGCATAATTTAAATATTCAATTTAAACAATTACATATTGACAAAGGCAAAATATATGAACTCGCTTAAAAGCCATTTAACACTTATTTTAGCTTTAATTTCTATTATGCTCAGTATTTTTTTATTTAGAATTTTTTCTGAAGTTTTGAACAAATATCAACAAAACATTATAGACAATTATTCAATAATAGTAGTAAGTAACAAAAAAATCGCAAGTTTGCCCGTTAAAAAAATTGCGTCTGTTACGCCCGTAAATATTGATAATGAACTGAATAAATTAAAATCAAAATATAAAAATATAGATTTTTCCAATATTCAAATGCCTTTTTTTTATAAATTAAAATTAAGCATAATCCCTTCACCCGAAGAATTGACACAGATTGAAAATATACTGAAAAACCAGCCTTATATTAAAAAAGTGATGACAAAATCAAGTTCACAGACAAAAATTTACAATCTTTTGACACTGCTTAAAGTTATAACAAAAACATTTATGGTGCTAATCGGGATTTTAGGCTTCCTGCTTATCCTCAAACAACTAGAAGTGTGGAAATTACTACATAATGAAAGAATGTATATTATGGAGCTTTTCGGTGCGCCTTTTTGGTTCAAAGGAGCTGCTCTTTTCAAAATTGCTTTTTTAGACGCCCTTATCTCTTTGGTTTTTACAGCGGGTTTTGTATATTTAATTATAAATTCCGCTCTTTTTACAAAAATAATAAATGATTTAAATATAGAATTTCAGATAGATTATTTTAGAGAATTTTTGATTTTAATCATTATAAGTTTTTTAATCTCATTTGTATCTTCCGTTTTTGTAATAATAGGTAAGAAATGATCATCAGAATTTTATTTTTGATTTTATTTTTAATGATTAATAACGCATCCGGGTCAACTATTCATTCAACCAAGGCTACGATAAAAAAAACAAATTATATTATTTCCAGAATGAATGACAGACTTGACATATTGGCGAAAAAAATCTCAAAAAAACAATTCACGTTGCAACACATTAACAATAAAATTTCAATTCTCAACATACAGATTAATAAACTAAATCTAACTCTAAACAATTCCAATAAACAGCTTTTTACATTAAATGATTTAAAAAACGGATATAAAATAAAAGCGCAGTCGATTCAAGATAAAATTACCGACTTTATTTCTGAAAATTATTTTAACTCTCTGACTTCGCAAGAAAATATTAACGATTTGATAAACAAAGAAATAACAAAAAAAATATTGGAAAAATATTCAAAAAAAATAAATAAATTAATAAAAGAAAATAAAACAGTTTTAACCCAAATAAATTCAGTCAATCAAAAAATAAATTTAATAAAACAAAAACAAAACGATTTAATATACAAAAAAAACGAACTTGCCAAATTACTGATTAATCAAAAAAAAGAATTGACAGATTTAAATAAAGAAAAAAATATATATAAACAAAAGTTAAGCAGATTAATTTATAAACAAAAAAAACTGCAGGACAAACTGGCGAATTTAAAAATTATAGAAGAAAAAAGAAAAATTACTTTTAAACCTGTAAATATAAATGTAAAAAAAGTAGGTTCCATTTATCACAGGTCAAAAACCGCTTCTTATTACGGAGCAAAAACTTCTCCGCCGGTAAGGGGAAAGATTATAAAATCTTTCGGCTCTTATATAGACCCTGTTTATAAGATAAGAATATATAACGATTCCATTACAATAAAACCGTTCAAAAAAAATGCAACGGTTAAAGCTATATTCAGCGGTAAAATTGTTTATCTTGGAAATAACGACAATAAAAAAATAATTATTATCAAACATAAAAATGACTTATTCAGTATTTACGCAAACCTGTCAAAAATTTCACCGATACTAAAAAAAGGATATTATGTAAAAAAAGGTCAGATTATTGCAAGAATAGACAATACACTTGAATTTGAAGTCACATATAAAGAAAAGCCGATTAACCCTGTAAAAATCATTTCGTTAAAATAAAATTATGGTAAAATACTGTTTTAAAAAGGGCTGAGATGAAAAAAAATAAAAATAGAATTTTAATAAAATTTTCAGGTGAAGCCTTAGCCGGAAATGACGGATTCGGAATTAATACAAAATTACTGAAATTCCTTGCAAATGAAATAAAAAATGTTGCACTTGAAGGCTTTGAAATAGCCGTAGTTATAGGAGGGGGCAATTTTATAAGGGGCGTCAGTGCCGCAAAAGACGGAATAATAAAAAGAACATCAGGCGATTATATGGGAATGCTGGCAACTGTAATCAATGCGATTGCAATGCAGGAAGCATTGGAAAATGAAAATATACAGGTAAGAGTCCAAAGTGCAATAAAAATGGAAGAAATAGCGGAAAACTTTATTGTAAGGCGCGCCATAAGACATTTGGAAAAAGGAAGAGTCGTAATATTTGCCGCAGGAACAGGCAATCCGTTTTTTACAACAGACACAGCGGGAGTTCTAAGAGCCAGCGAAATAGGAGCAACTGTAATTATAAAAGCCACAAAAGTGGACGGTATTTATGATAAAGATCCGATAAAATATCCCGAGGCAAAACTTTTAAAAAACATAAGCTATGACGAAGCGTTAAAAGAAAACATAAAAGTTATGGATGATACCGCAATTGCATTGGCAAGAGAAAACAAACTTCCTATTGCCGTATGTAATATGTTTAAAGAAGGGAATTTATTAAAAATTTTAAAAAATGATAAAAATGCAAAATATTCGATAGTAAAGGAAAATATATGAGAATAGAACAAATAAACGCACAGGCACTCGACAAAGTGAATTATGACAGATATCTTTTAGCCCAGGGCGTATCTAAAAGAGTAGATGAATTACTAAACGGCGCAAAGCCTTTAATAAATTTACCAAAAAAAAATATGCAGCTTACGGAAATTGCGCTTTTGGAAATTGCCAAAGGCTTAATAGAGGTTAAAGAAATTTGACAGATACATTTGATTTACTGCTTCAACAGATTAAAAAAATTAAGACAATCGATGAGGCTTCGTCCCTTCTTTTAAAAAAGGCCAGTACCCCGAAAATTCAAAAAGCTTTGAATTTTGCAATAAAAGCGCATACAGGACAAAAAAGAAAAAGCGGGGAAGACTATGTCATTCATCCTATTTTAGTAGCTGTTTTAGCCAATTATTTTAACAATAATGAAAATGTAATAACAGCGGCCCTGCTTCATGACGTAGTGGAAGATACTCCTTATACAATTGATTATATAAAAGACGAATTCGGTAAAGAAGTAGCCAATCTGGTGGAAGGGCTTACCAAAATAATAAAAATCAGAGACAAATCGCTTATCCCTTCAAATTCGGATGAAAAACTGACCCGTTCCGCTTTGACTTTTAGAAAAATGCTTACTGTTTCTATTGTGGATATCAGGGTTTTACTGATCAAATTATGCGATAGACTTCACAATATGCTGACTATTGATGCGCTCGAACAAAGAAAACAAAAAAGAATATCTGAAGAAACGTTGGTTGTTTATGCCCCGATTGCCCACAGACTCGGAATTGCCAAAATAAAAAATCTACTTGAAGATTTATCATTCAAATATCTCTTACCAGAAGAATATAAAAAAATAGATAAATATATTAAAGAAAATAAAAAAGAATTTCAATTAAAATTAAACGATATGACCCAAAAAATAGAAAATCTGCTTTTAGGCAACGGATTTTTAAAAGAAAATTTTGAAATAAAATCAAGAATCAAGCATTATTATTCAACATATTTAAAAATGCAAAGAAAAGGCATTTCCATTGAAGAAGTGTTAGATTTGCTCGCAGTTAGAATTATTGTAAAAGAACCGGTTGAATGTTATAAAGCCCTTGGTCTTATCCATCTAAATTTCAGACCTTTAATTTTAAGATTTAAAGATTACGTAGCAATTCCGAAAGAAAACGGTTATCAGACAATACATACAACTGTTTATGATAAAAATTCCATTGTGGAAGTTCAGATAAGAACGTTTGATATGGATAAAAACGCGGAATTCGGAATAGCGGCCCACTGGAAATATAAATTAAACACTTCTATGCCAAATATCAAATGGCTGGAAAATATGCAATTTGATGAAAATGTAAATGATTTTTATGAACTTGCCAAAAATGATCTTTTCAGCGAAGATATAGTCGTTTACACCCCTTCTTTTGATACAAGGACTCTTCCAAGAGGTGCTACGGCGCTTGATTTTGCATATTCCATTCATTCGGATATCGGAAATAAATCGTTAAATGCATTGGTAAACAGAGAAAAGGTCTCTTTGCTTCATCAGTTAAAAACAGGGGATATTGTAGAAATAATTACAGGAGATGAAATAATACCAAAATGCACATGGATAAAAGCTTTAAAAACCGCAAAAGCAAAATATGAGCAAAGAAGACTTTGCCGTCAAAAAGAAAAAGAAATAAACAGGCGTCTTGCAATTGCTATTTTAAAAACAATATTTGATTTAGATGAATTAAAAATCAGAGTTTTAATAAAAACAAGCAACTTATGCGAAAGCATTCCCAAAATAGTCGACGATGAAATCTTTTTAAAAGAAGCGGTAAAAAAAATTACAAAAACAATTAAAAAAAGAAATCTTTTATATTTTAAAAACACCAGCCTAAAAGAACACATTTTTGGAAATATAAAAATATTAAGCAACAAGCCTATAAACGATATCAGATTTAATTATTGCTGCCATCCTAAATTCGGAGATAAAATTTTAGGCTTACTTCAAAAAAAAGAAGTTGAAATTCATCACAGATTTTGTAATAATGCTGACAAGAAATTAGATAAAGCCGTATTCACAAAATGGATTACAGACAACGAAGATAAATATTTTTTAGTTGCAACTATACCTAATAAAAAAGGTGAAATGGCAAAATTCATAAATTTTTTAACTAAATTTGATATATTTATAGAATCAATCAAGCTTACGCATGAAAGCAACAACTGCCAGCTTGAAATAAGATTTGATTCCAGAAAATATGAACACATAAAAAGCAAACTAAAAAAAATTTATAATATAATAGAATTTATACCAAAAAAGGATGCATATAATAATGGAAAATAAGCATATAGAAACAAAAGTAAATGAAGCCGTAAAAGAAATTCAAAAAGGAAGCAGTGAAATTATCGGGCTTGAAAGAATTAAAAAACTAATCAAAAATTATTTTGAAAAAGGTGAAAGATATACTGTGAAGGCGGGATTTGACCCGACAGCTCCGGATTTACATCTAGGACACACAGTATTACTCCAAAAACTGAAAACTTTACAGAAATACGGGGCAACTGTTCAGTTTTTAATAGGTGATTTTACCGCCCAAATAGGAGACCCGAGTGGAAAAAGCAAAACAAGAAAAATGCTAACTCTTAAAGAAATTGAAGAAAATGCAAAAACATATAAAAATCAGGTATTTAAAATTCTGGACGAAAATTTAACCCAAATAGTATTTAATTCCAAATGGTTAAATGCTTTAGGAGCTACGGGAATGGTGGAACTTGCCACCACTTATACGGTTGCAAGAATGTTAGAAAGAGACGATTTTGAAAAAAGATTTAAAAATAATACCCCCATCGCCGTAAGCGAATTCATTTATCCCCTGCTCCAGGGATACGACAGTGTTGCGCTTAAATGCGATATAGAATTAGGCGGAAGTGATCAAAAATTTAATCTGCTTATGGGGAGACAGCTCCAAAAAACCTACAACACAGGAAAAGAACAAAGCATAATTATGATGCCTCTTTTAGTGGGGCTTGACGGAATTAATAAAATGAGCAAATCACTTGGAAATTATATAGGTATTACCGAAAAACCGGATACAATTTTTGCCAAAGTTATGTCCATTTCGGATGAGCTTATGTGGGAATGGTTTGAACTGTTAAGCGACAAAAGTATTAAAGAAATAAACGAACTTAAAACAAAATCAAGAACAAATCTCAACCCAAAAAAAATAAAAGAAATGCTTGCAATTGAAATAACAGACAGATTTTACGGAAACGGTGCCGGAAAAACAGCAAAAGAACATTTCGAAAAAATACATAAACTCGGAGAAATACCAAAAGACATCACTGAGTTTGAAATAAAGCCCGCAAATATAGTGGATGCGCTTGTAATAACCAAACTTGCAAATTCAAAAAGTGAGGCAAGACGACTTATAAAAGGCGGCGGAGTAAAAATAAATCAAAAAAAAATAGATAATCAAAATATTAACCTGGAAAAAAACAAAGAATATATATTACAAATAGGAAAAAGAAAATTTGCAAAGGCGAAAATACAATGAATCCATTAACCAAACCTCTTAAAATCGGTAAATGGGAAATTAAATATCCGATTGTTCAAGGCGGCATGGGACTTGGTATCAGCTGGGACAGATTAGCCGGAAACGTAAGTAAAGCAGGAGGCCTTGGAATAATCAGCACAGTTGGAACCGGATATTACGAAAACAAAAAATATGCGAAAAAATTGGTTGAAGGAAGACCTCTTTTAGAAGAAAATTTTTACAGTAAAGAAGCACTGGCCAAAATATTTGAAAATGCCAGAAAAATATGTGGAAATGCGCCTCTTGGGGCAAATGTATTATACGCCATAAACGGATATGGAAACGTTGTCCGAAGCTCATGTGAAGCCGGAGCCAATATTATTATTACAGGTGCCGGACTTCCGACAGATATGCCTGAATTTACAAAAAATTTTCCGGATGTCGCCCTTGTGCCTATTGTTTCAAGCGGAAGGGCGTTTAGACTGATTGCAAGAAGATGGGAAAAAAGATATAAAAGAATTCCAGATGCGGCAATTGTGGAAGGGCCTTTAAGCGGAGGACACCAGGGATTCAAATACGAAGAATGTTTCAAAGAAGAAAATAAACTGGAAAATTTACTCCCCGGTGTAATAGAAGAAGTAAATAAATGGGGTAAAAATATTCCTATAATAGCCGCAGGAGGAATTTGGGACAGAAACGATATTTTAAGATTTTTGAATCTCGGCGCAAATGGAGTTCAAATGGGAACCAGATTTGCGTTAACTTACGAATGCGACGCAAGTGAAGGATGGAAACAGACTTTATTAAACGCAGACAAAGATGACATTATTTTAATGAAATCTCCAGTGGGTTATCCAGCAAGAGGAATCAGAACAAACCTCATAAAAATAGTCGAACAAAGAAAAGGACCGGCAATTAAATGTATTTCAAACTGCGTAACTCCTTGTCACAGGGGAGAAGAATCAACAAAAGTCGGATATTGTATCGCAGACAGACTTGCCGATGGATATTTGGGAATTAAAGAAACCGGACTTTTTTTTTGCGGAACAAATGCATATAAGACAGATAAACTTATGCATGTAAAAGATTTAATTAAAGAATTAATCGGAGAATGAAAAAGTTAATTTGTTTCTTTTTTGTATTATTATTCGGATGTAATACAACAAATTTCAACACTGCTTATAAAGATTATTATAAAAATCAAAGAATTTATATTAATGCTATTTTAGACAACAATAAACAAAGCAAAATAAACGCTCTAAGAGAATTAATAAAATGCGGAAAATATATGCATTTTAATGTTGATGATTATAAATATAAATTACAAAAACTGTTGAAACACAGTAAAAAAACCATCCGTAAAACAACCCCAAAAACATATAAATCAAAAATATATCTGCACTCTTTTAAATATATAAGAATAGTTTCTTTTAATCCTCTTAAAATTCAAACCGACAAACAATATAAAATATATTCGCTAAACACAAAAAAGCTATATGAAAAAATTATAGATATATATAATGCTATATATTCCAAAAATATCACACATAAAACTTTCGATAATATAAAATTAACGATTGCACAATATAAACCAAATATCGTAAGAATTGTTTATTATTCAAAAAGTCCAATCCGTCTTTATCTTAAAAAAGAAAAAAAATATTTAATATTTTATATAAAAAACAGAAAAAACACTCCTTTGATAAAAAAAACTCTAAAACAGCCGAAAAAAATTTCCGTTGTTTTAAAAAAAAGAAGAATTATCGTTCTAGATCCGGGACACGGCGGAAAAGACAGCGGCGGAATCGGACTTAAGGGAAGAGAAGAAAAAATGGCGGTATTACGAATAGCCAGATATGTAAAATATTATCTGACAAAAGCGGGATATACTGTATATTTGACAAGAGACAAAGACATCTTCAGACCTCTTAAATGGAGAACACATTTTGCAAACGCACATCATGCGGATTTATTTATTTCTATTCACTGCAATATAGTCCCTTCTCACGAATACGGACCTCACGGGGTAGAGACATATTATCTCTCCCCTACAAGAAGCGCCAGAGCTATAAGGGTTGCCAAACTAGAAAACAAAGGGGTAAAAGGGCTTAATTATCTTGATCAAAGGGTCATTCTGGGTTTTTTGAATAAGGACAGAATAATTTCTTCTGATAAATTCGCGATAGATGTTCAAAGCAATATATTGCACGATTTACGAAAACGATATAAAAATGTAACGGACGGAGGCGTAAGGCCGGCACCTTTTTGGGTATTAGTCGGTACAGAAATGCCGGCAATTCTTATAGAAACCGGTTTTTTAACAAATCCGATTGAATCCAAAAGACTTTTTACTCCGGCTTATCAAAAATTATTGGCAAAAGGCATAGCCGATGGAATAAATGCTTATTTTATTAAAAATTCAAAATAGCAGATTCAAATTTTTTTATAAATTTTTCTACATTTTTTATAACTTTTTCAACCGATTTTAAATTTACTCTTTCACGGGTTGAATGCGGATTTTCAATTAAAGGCCCGTAAGAAACCATTGAAATTTCCGGAAATTTTTCTTTTAAAACGGCACATTCCAAACCCGCATGTATTACCGCCGCTTTTGTATCTGTAATTTCCAGAAGCAATTCGCCAAATTTGTTTATTTCCGGCTTCCATGCGGGATATTCATCTTCGAATTTCACTTTGCATCCATATGCTTTTTTTAATATATATTCTTTAAGCTCTTTTAATTTTTCATTGGAATTAGCCCTTGCGCTTAAAACAATATTATTATCTTCAATCAGTGCCAAATTAACAGATTTACTCGGAATTTTAAATTCAAAATCGTATTCCAATACTCCGTGAGGCAACTTTTTTAAAAACTGAATATAATCTTTGGAGTATACTTCAAATTCTTTGTCACCTTCAAAAATCTCCAAAGCATATGCATTGCTCGGAATCGAATTTCTTCTCTCCCCTCCTTTTAAAAAGGAAATATTCTTAACTTTTTTGATAAGTTCAATTATTGCATTCGGAATATTTTTATCAATATCAACGCCGCTGTGACCCCCGGGCAGATTTTCTATAGAAACCTTCCCTTCACTGCCGCTTATTTTTTCTTTTTTTAAAGGATATTCTATCATAGCGTCAACACCTCCGGCACAGCCGACAATAATATACCGGTCATCTTCGCTGTCAAGATTCAATAAATAACGGGAATGTATATCAAGCTCTAAATTTTTTGCCCCTATAAGCCCTATTTCTTCATCGTTTGTAAAAAGATATTCTATATTTTTATATTTTTTCATAAGACTGAGCATTATTGCCATTCCAATTCCGTCATCAGCACCAAGTGAGGAATTTTCTGCCCACATCCATTCATTGTCACTTTTTATTTCTATTTCAGGCGCCCTTCCAACACAAACCATATCTATATGAGATTGAAGACAAAGCAATGGCGTTTCGCTAAAAGCCAAAATATTTCCGGCTTTGTCCACTTTTACATTAAAACCCTGCTCTTTAGCATACTGGGCAATAAATTCTCTTAATTTTTGGGTTTTTCCGCTACAATGCGGAATTTTTGTAATTTTTTTAAATATTTTTAAAACTTCCATTTGTTTCCTTTGGTATAATTTAAAAAAAGGCTTTTTTATGAAATACCTGTTAATTATAATACCATTTTTTTTCTTAGGTTGTGTAAATAAAGAAGGAATTTCACTGGATTATTATCCCGGATGTCACGAAAATTATGATTTATACGGAGTTTATCATAAAAAATGCGACAATAATATATATAATTTCAAACATAAAAAAAGAAAAATTTGTCTAGACTGTAATTAAGGACATAAAAATTGAAAAATGAAAAATATAAAATTAATGAAATATTAAACGAGAGAAAAAGATGGTTTGAGTGGAAAAATATTAAGCAAATCTATGACAGGGTTGCCACATTCCAAGTTCCAGATTCCAGGTATATTTTGGGAGATATTATAGAAATAGAAACTAATGAAAAATATAATAATAAAATAACTGAAATCTCCAAAATGTTAAAACCGTGGAGAAAAGGGCCTTTTAAAATAAATGATATTTTCATAGACAGCGAATGGAAAAGCTATATAAAATGGAACGCAATAAAACGCCATTTAAATCTAGAAAATAAAGATATTTTGGATGTCGGCGGAAATAACGGTTATTACGCTTTAAGGATGCTTGAAATGAATCCAAAAAGTATAGAAATATTTGACCCGGGAGTATTATTTAACATACAGTTTGAATTTATAAATAAATTTATAAAAAGCAATATCAGTTACAAACTTCTTGGAGTGGAACATATTTCATCTTATCCTAAAAAATTCGATATTATATTCTGTATGGGCGTTTTATATCATAGAAAAAATCCAATAAAAATGTTAAAAGAATTAAAACAGGGGCTTAAAGAAAAGGGGGAAGTTATACTTGATACATTAATCATTGAAGGAAACAGTGAAATAGCCCTGGCTCCCCTTAGATACGCAAAAATGAAAAATATATATTTTATTCCAACGCTTAAAACTCTTTATAACTGGATAGAAAAAGCAAAATTTAAAAACGTAGAATTTATAGGTAAAAAATATACAACTACCAACGAACAACGCAAAACAGAATGGATTGAAGGCGAAAGTTTAGAAAATTTTCTCAACAAAAATGAAACAAAAACAATAGAAGGATATGAACCCCCCTTGCGTGTTTATTTAAAGTTGAAAAATTAATTTTTAGCCGCTTCGTTCATAAAATAATAAACTAATGCAACAAAAATAACTGTAATCCCAAAGGATACTCCATTTATTAAACCAAAACCCATTTTCAGCTCCTTTTTCCGTTTAGATATAGTAAAATTATATACAAAAAAGGATATGAATGTCAAAACATTTAACCCACACCAAAGATTTAAAAAAGCAAGAAATATTACAAATTTTCAAATATGCCAAAGAATATTTGGATGAAAAAAAAAGAGATGTACTAAAAGGACGACTTATTATCAATGTATTCTTTGAAAATTCCACAAGAACGAGGAGCAGTTTCGAAATAGCTGCAAAAAGACTGAGTGCAGATGTAATAAATCTTGATATATCGAAAAGTTCCACAGCAAAAGGAGAAACGCTTTTTGACACGGCAGCCAATCTTGATGCAATGGGGCCTGATGCCATAATTGTCAGGCATAATAAAGCCGGAGTACCTAAAATATTGTCAAACTACGTAAAATGTTCTATCATAAATGCAGGAGACGGAGCCCATCAGCACCCTACACAAGGGCTTTTGGATCTATTCACATTAATGCAAAAATTTGAAACGTTGGAAAACAAAAAAATCGCTATTGTCGGAGATATCAAAAATTCCCGCGTTGCAAATTCAGACATTGAGCTTTTTACACGTTTTGGAGCAAAAATTTTACTAGTGGCACCTCCTCAGTTTTTACCAAAAACAAATTTACCCTTTACATATGATTTAAAAGAGGCGATTCAATGGGCTGACGCAATTGTTTCGCTTAGAACACAGACAGAAAGACATTCACAGCCGTCTTTTTCATCCCTTCAAGATTATGCGATTAATTTTCAAATTACTGAAAATTTAATAAAAAATAAGCATATTTTTATTATGCACCCGGGCCCTGTACACAGAAATATTGATATAAGTGACGAAGTATTAAAAGATAAAAGATGTCTTGTGTTAAAACAGGTAAAAAACGGAGTAGCTGTCAGAATGGGAATACTTAAATATTTAATTGATGAAAAATGAAAGAAAACATTACTTTCTTTTTAATAGATTTTAACGGAAATATTTTTAAAGACAAGGTTTCAAATTTAAAAAATATATATTTTTCTTTTCCTTTTTTTACACTTTTGCCTCAAAAAAAAGACAAAAAATTTTGTAAAATTTTGAAAAAAGAACCAATAAGTTTTAAAAAATACAAATATGCTTTTGAAAATGTGATTAAAGAAATAAAAAACGGAAACACGTATTTACTTAATTTGACCTTTCCCTCAAAAATTCAGACAAACTGCAACCTTTTGGAAATTTTTAATAATTCAAATGCCGATTTTAAACTCTATTTCAAAAATAAATTTGTTTGTTTTTCACCCGAGAGATTTATAAGAATACAGGATAATAAAATTTATACATATCCCATGAAGGGAACAATTGATGCTAATATCCCAAATAGCAGTGAAAAAATTCTTGCCGATGAAAAAGAAAAAGCGGAACATACTATGATTGTTGATTTGCTAAGAAACGATCTTGGAATAATAGGAAAAGATATAAAGGTTAATAAATTCCGTTTTATTGATAAAATCAAAGCCGGAGAAAAAGAGCTTTTACAAGTTAGCAGTGAAATTCAGGCCAGCCTGCCTAATTGGCATAAAAATTGGCTTGAATTAATTTTAAAATTGTTGCCTGCCGGCAGTATCAGCGGAACACCTAAGAAAAAAACTATTGAAATTATTAAAAAAACGGAAAATTACGAAAGAAAATTTTATACAGGAATTTTTGGAATTACCGATGAAAAAACTTTTCTTGACAGCGCAGTCATTATAAGATACATTGAAAATAACAATTTTTCATTATCCCCTTTTTCACAAAATAACAATTATATTTATAAAAGCGGAGGCGGCATTACAATTGACAGCGATATAGCAAAAGAGTATAAGGAATTAACAGATAAAATTTATATACCTTATTAATAAATAAAAAAGAAAGAGTTAGCAAGAATAACTTGCAATAAACTCGTAAGGATGAGGTCTTCCTTCAACCGGAATAATTTCTGTTTCATATTTATAGTCAATATAAGTTTTAATAAATTCATCGCTCATGACTGTTTTTAAGAAACTGTCAGGATTTTTTAATTCATCTTCAACCGCATTAACAGATTCTCTAAGTGTAGCAGGAAGCGTTCTGATTCCTCTTTCTTTGATTTCATCAAGGCTCAATTTAAACAAATCTTCATCTAACGGTTCTTTTGCCGCATCATAGATTTCAAGATTGTTTTTAATTCCGTCAAGTCCTGCTATCATCATAACTGTAAATGCCAAATACGGATTTGCCGTATTGTCAGGAAATCTAAATTCGGTTCTTACTGATTTTTCACCGGCTCCAAAAGGAATTCTACAACATGCGCTTCTGTTTTTAGCACTGTAAGCCAAAATATTAGGTGCTTCAAATCCCGGTTGAAGTCTTTTATATGAATTCATAGAAGCATCCGTAAATGCGGTAACCGCATTGGCATGGGCAAAAACTCCGGCAATATATTTTTTGGCAATATCACTTAAATTTGCATATCCTTTCGGATCATAAAATAAATTTTTACCATTTTTCCAAATAGACTGGTGAGTATGCATACCACTGCCGTTATCGCCATAAAGCGGTTTTGGCATAAACGTTGCTGTTTTTCCGTTTAAATGCGCCACCATTTTCACGACATATTTAAATTTTTGAACATTATCGGCAGCTTCTACCAATGTTCCGTATTTTACTCCTATTTCTCCCTGAGCCTGTCCAACTTCATGGTGAACAACAAAAGTAGTAAGTCCGACTTCTTTTAAAACTTTTACCATTTCAGCCCTTAAGTCCATCATTGAATCTACCGGAGGAACAGGAAAATATCCGCCTTTGGTTCTTGGTCTGTGCCCAGTATTTAGTTCATCTCCAAAATCGGCATTATCATTCCATGCACCTTCACTTGAATCAACCTCATAACATTGTGAATTAGTTTCATCTCTTATAATTACATTATCAAAAACAAAAAATTCATTTTCTGATCCAAAATAAGCCTCATCTGCCACACCTTGTGCTTTCATATATTTCAAAGCTTTTTTGGCAATACATCTAGGACATTTATCATACGCAGTCCCATCCGTATTATTAACATCACAAAAAATCACCATTGTAGGATCCGCTGTAAACGGATCAACAAAATGTGTTCCGATTTCAAAATCAGGTTTTAGCGTCATATCCGAATCGTTAATCGGCTTCCATGAAGGAATGCTGCTTCCGTCAAAAGGAATTCCGTTACTCAAAATTTCTTCATCTAAAGATTCTATATCATAAGCCACATGATGCCATATACCTTTGATATCTGTAAATCTAAAATCAACAAATTCAATCTCTTTTTCCCTACATTCTGCCAAAAATTCTTTTACTGTCATTTGATCTCCTTCTTTGTTTTTAGTATTATAACTTTAAATAAGATTTAATTTAAAAAAATTGTGTATAAATTTTAATCAAAAAAGGAAAAAAATGGAACTTATAGAAACCGTTTTGGTAATTGACGGCAAAATTCAAAATCTAAAGTATCATCTAAAAAGAGCAGAAAAAACATATAAATTTTTTAAATGGAAAAATTTTTCAGTCTTTACTTCAAATTTCCAAACTCCGCATAATATCAAAAATGGAATATACAGAGTAAGGGTTGTTTATTCATATGACGGCATTAAAAACAAAGAAATATTTCCTGTCAAAAAAAGAAAATTCAAAAAATTCAAGATAATGCCTGTTAATTTTAATTATTCTTTTAAATATAAAGACAGAAAACAGCTTTCTGCTTTATTTTCTGCTTTTTCCCCCTCTTTTGATGAATTTATTTTGGTAAAAAACAATTTAATAACCGATACAACCATTTCCAACCTGGCGTTTTTTACTGGAATTGAATGGTTAACTCCAAAATATCCTCTTTTAAAAGGCACAAAAAGAGAAGAACTGCTTGAAAAAGGATTTTTAAAAGAAGAAAATATTCATATTTATGATTTGCCATATTTTAAAAAAATGGCTATGATAAATGCAATTTTGGGATTTAGCGAAATAGACGAATTTGATATAATTAGATAAAAAAGGATAAAAATGAACTGGGACTTAAGTGCATTATTTAATTCAATACCTGAAGCCGAGGAATTTCTAAAAAAAGCTAAATTTCTAGCACAGGATTTTGAAAAAAACTATAAAAACAGGCTTTATACTCTCTCACCTGAGGAATTTTTAGAATGTTTAAAAAAATATGAAAATATTTTGGAAAATGTAGGAAGAAGTTTAACATATGTATATCTTATATTTGCAACTGATTCATCAAAAGGAAATATACTGGCAAAATTTCAGGAAATGGCAACAAAAACTGAAGAACATTCAATATGGTTTGAACTTGAATTTATTTATCTGCCCATAGACAAACAACAAAAATTCATAGACAAAAGCGGTATTTACAAGTATTTTTTAATTCATCTTCAAGAAGAAGCTCCGTTTAGACTAAATGAAAAAGAAGAAAAAATCTTAATGAAAAAAGATTTAACCTCAAACAATGCGTTCACAAGATTGTTTGATGAAACACTTTCCAACACTAAATTTTTTTATGAAGGCGAAAAATTAGGAGAAGAAGAAATTTTAAGCAAGTTGTATTCTGCCGACAGAAACATAAGAAAAAAAGCACAAGTCAGTATAACCAACGGATTAAAGCCTTATCAAAACTTACTGACGTTTATTTACAATCAGATAAAAAAAGACTGGAAAATAAAATATGTAGAAATTAGGGGATACGAAAGTCCGATTTCCCCAAGACATTTGGCCAATAAAGTCAGCAAAAAAAGTGTAGACGCACTTATATCAACAGTAAATGAAAATACAAAACTAGTAGAAGAATATTATAATATAAAAAAGGGGCTTTTAGGCTATAAAAAATTGTATGATTATGACAGATATGCTCCGATAAAACTCACTGACTCATCAAAAATCAGTTTTGAAAAAGCAAAAGAAACTGTTTTAAACGCTTATAAAAATTTTTCAAATACATTTGAAAAAATAGCTCTAAAAGCTTTCAATGAAAAATGGATAGATGTAATGCCCAAAAAAGGAAAAAGCGGAGGTGCTTTTTCACATTCGGCAACGCCAAAAGCCCATCCGTATGTTTTACTAAATTATACAGGCCAAAGAAGAGATATTTTTACTCTTGCACACGAACTAGGCCATGCAATTCATCAATATCTCTCACGGGAAGTCGGATATCTTAATCAGGATACACCTTTAACCACAGCAGAAACTGCAAGTATTTTTGCCGAAATGCTTTTATTTGATGAAATTAAAAAATCTTTATCCAAAAAAGAATTAATTGAAATATATGCGGCAAAATTAGAAGATATATTTGCGACACTGTTTAGACAAATAGTATTTACCAATTTTGAAAAAATCGTTCATAATGAAGATGAACTGTCTCCTGAAAAATTCAATGAAATCTGGCTAAAAGAAAATCAAAAAATGTTCGGAGACAGTGTGTATTTAACAAAAAATTATGAAATTTGGTGGAGTTATATTCCACATTTTATCCATTCGCCGTTTTACTGCTATGCATATTCATATGCACAATTACTTGTTTTAACATTATATAAACTTTATAAAGAAAATTTTGATAATTTTGAAGAAAAATATATCAAATTTCTTTCTTTAGGCGGTAGTCTCCCGCCTAAAAAACAATTTGAAGAACTGTTCGGTTTGGATATAGAAAAAGAAGATTTCTGGAATAAAGGAATGGAAGTAGTTAAAGATATGCTAAATGAATTTAAAGGAATAATAAATGCTTAAAAACATAGAACATTTCAAAGCAATAAAAGAAAAACACGCGGAAGAAATACTTTTATTTTTATTAAATTCCACGGAAGAATTCGATATTTTGTGCTCAACTTCCAAAATTTTCTTTAATCCTAAAATTCCGGAGCCTCTTTCAAATTCTTTTGGAGAAATTATTCTTTTTTCAATTGCAAATTACACATTACAAAGTTCAAAACTTACCAATAAAATTTTAACTTTTGAGGCTGGATTCGGAGAAGAAAATTTTGCCAGTACAATAACTGTGCCAATTAGTGCAATACTTCAAATATCAAAAGAAGAAACTCCACTTTTTGTTAATATAACAGCAACACTGCCCAAGCCAAAACCAAAAAAATCAAAAAACCCTTTTGAACTTAATCCCAGAAATAAAAAATTTATGAATGAATAAAATTCAAAATAGCCTCTATTTCTTTTGTTTTATTTTTATAGACTGCATAAGTTTTTCTTTTTAAATCCATATCTTTTACTCTGGACGAATATAATTTCCCTTCCTTAAGTTCTTTTTTAATAACCATTTTAGAAATAATTGAAACAATTTGCTCGTTTGAATTCATAACTGTATATTTAAGTGCCGTAGAATTATGAACAATGCTAATTATGTGTAAAATATCACAGTTAAATTCATTTGCTTCAAAAACTTTTTTTATAAATTCTCTTGTGGAAGAATGTTCTTCCCTGCATATCATATTATATTTTTCCAAATCTTTTAATTCAATGGCAGGAGGAAGCGGCATATTGGAAAAAACAACCAATTCATCCTCAATCCATTCGTCATAATGCAAACCGTTTACTTTTTTTTTAGTAACAAAAGCCATATCTATTAGAGAGTTTTTGACATCTTCGAACAATGTGTCGTTATTTTTAATAACCAAGTTGATATCTTTATTAATCAAATTTTTATAATATTTTATGCATTTC
Organism: uncultured Nautiliales bacterium; assembly: GCA_964410645.1. Lineage (GTDB taxonomy): Bacteria > Campylobacterota > Campylobacteria > Campylobacterales > Nautiliaceae > JALTBU01. The sequence goes on along the minus strand of CAYPHV010000004.1, from coordinate 24,166 downwards.
GGCAAATTATAATTTCCAACGGTAGGAGATGCGCCCATTATAAAAGGCATATCCATATTTTTAAATTTTTCCACTTTTCTACTAAAATTTTCCAAAAATTCTTCAAATTCTTTAGCTATTTGCAAGAAATTCTGCCCATCTTTTGTTAAAATAACCCCGTTTTTTTTTCTTTCATACAAATGAACACCCAGATAATTTTCTAATATTCTTACCTGCTGGGTTATTGCAGGCTGGGAAACACCCAATATTTTACTGGCTTTTGAAAAGCTTGATTCTTTATTAATAATTAAAAATGTATGAATTTTATCCAAATATTTTGTAACCATTTTACCCTCTCTTAGATTATTTACAATAATTATAACTAAATCTTATAATAAAACAAAAGATTGCAAACACCGGCCAAATTAATTATATTCAAAGTTTTTGATATAATATTATTAAGATATTGAATTGGAGATTAAATGAAAAATTTTTTACAAGAACTGAACCCTTCCCAAAAAGAAGCGGCAACGCATATAGACGGAGCTTTGCTTATTTTAGCGGGAGCCGGAAGCGGTAAAACAAAGACTCTCACAACAAGACTTGCATATTTACTTTCTCTTGGGATAGACCCGGCAAACACATTAACTCTTACTTTTACCAATAAAGCAGCAAATGAAATGCGACAAAGAGCGCTTCATATGATAGACAACAATACAATCAGCCCTCCTTTGCTTTTGACATTTCACAAATTCGGATTATTATTTTTAAAACTTTATATTTATTTAATAAACAGAAACAATAATTTTGTAATTATTGACAGTGATGATCAAAGAAAAATTTTAAAACAAATCTCAACTGATTTACCTCATAATTATATCAGTAAAGAAATAAGCAAATATAAAAATTCATTTCTTAGTCCGGATGAGGTATATTCTCTGGCTAATGACACTAATTATAAAAAAATGGCTTATATTTATGACAAATATCAAAAATATTTAGTTGACAACAACTTAGTTGATTTCGATGATTTATTGCTTTTGCCTTATAAAATATTAAATGAAAATAATGATTTAACACATGAAATTTCTCAAAAATATCAATATATTATGGTGGACGAATATCAGGATACCAATGAAATTCAACTGCTTTTGCTTAAAAAATTATGCTTAACGCACAATAATATATGCGTAGTGGGAGACGATGATCAATCCATTTACGGATTCAGAGGGGCAAATCATAAAAACATACTTGATTTTGAAAAAGATTTCAACGCCAAAGTCATTAAACTTGAGCTTAATTACCGCTCCACTGATCAAATATTAAAAGCGGCAAACAGTCTTATAAGCTTTAACAAAAACAGATATGACAAAAAATTAATATCCGCAAAAGGAAACGGAAAAGAAATAAAAATTTTACATAATTATAATGAAATTGCAGAAGCTCAAGTAATTGCAAAAGAAATTAGAAAATTAATAGATAAAGGCGCCAGTCCAAAAGACATCGCAATACTTTACAGAATAAACGCCCTGTCCCGTTCAATTGAAGACGGGCTTAGAAATGAAGGAATTCCATACAAACTCGTAGGCGGTATGAAATTTTATGAAAGGGAAGAAATAAAAGATTTAATAAGCTATTTAAGACTTATAGTAAATTCAAACGATGATTATTCTTTTAAAAGAATTGTTAACAAGCCAAGAAGAGGCATTGGAAAAGCAACTATTTCAAAGTTGGAAAATGCAAAAGGAGAAAAATCATTTACCGAATTTATAAAAAACTCCGATTTAGATTTCATAAGTAAAAAAACAGCAAAAACCCTTAAATATTTCTTAGACACAATAGAATGTATTTCCAAGTCGGATTTGAACGGATTACCGGGAATTATAGAAACAAAAATTGAACTGTCCAGATCATATAAAGACGAAGACAAAAAAAGAAACATTGAAGAATTTTACGGAATGTTAAGAGAAAAAAGCGATTTGACGCTAAGAGAATTTTTGAATGAGCTTTCTTTAGAAAGTGACCAGGATAAAATTACAGATGAAATGATCAATGTAATGACTATTCACGCAAGTAAAGGACTGGAGTTTAATTATTTATATGTAATCGGACTTGAAGAGGGCTTTTTTCCTTTGAACGAAGCCGATATAGAAGAAGAAAGAAGACTTGCTTATGTGGCAATCACCAGAGCAAAAAAAGAACTCACTTTGTCGTGCGTTGAAAGCAGATATATAAGAGGACAAAGAAGCAGAGTAAGTAAAAGCAGATTTTTAACAGAAGCGGGACTAATCAAAGGAAAAATTAATTTAAAAGAAAACAGAGCCATTAAAACAGGGAGCTTGGTAAAGCATAAAGTTTTCGGCATAGGAAGGGTTGTAGGAATCAACAAAGTAGGCAATAAAATAAAATTAAAAATAGATTTTGGACATAGCGCAAGAGAAATTTTAAGTGATTTTGTTGAAAAAGCGTAACTTAAATTAATGGAAAAATGTAAAAATATACTTTTTGTGGCAAACAAGCCGAGATTTATCAGTTCCAATAAATTTTTAAACCGCCTTAAAAAAAAATATAATATTAAAAAAATGGGATTTTCGGGAACGCTTGATCCGTTTGCGTGCGGTTCGCTTATAATTGCCAGCGGACAATACACAAAACTTTTCAGATTTTTACAAAAATTTCCAAAAACATATACAGCTAGTTTAATGCTTGGTGCGTATTCCCCCACTTATGATATTGAAAAAATCGAAAGTGTTCAAAACATTAAAGCAATTAAAGAAGAAAAAATAATTGAAACGCTTGAAAGTTTCAAAGGAAAACAAACTCAAATTCCTCCAAAATACTGTGCTAAAAAAATAAACGGAATAAGAGCATATAAAATTGCAAATCAAGATATAAAACTCAAAAAAATAAATATAGAAATTTTTGACATAAAGCTTATAAATTATTCTCATCCGTTTATAACGTTTCAAACCAGTGTAAGCGAAGGCACATATATTAGAACACTTGGATTTGATATCGCGCAAAAGTTGGGAACAACAGGCGTTTTAGCCTATCTTGAAAGAATAAATGAAGGAAAATTTTTTTATGAATGCGAAAAAAAATTAAATCCGTTTGAATATTTATGGCCTATGGAAAACGAATACGCATACCCACAGGATTTGATTTTGGGCAAAAAACTTGATATAAACTATTTAAAAATTAAAAAACCCGGAATTTATAAAATAAAAACGGATGATTTTTTAAGCATTATAAAAATAGATGAAAAAATAACCTATTTGGTTAACAGGATAAAATTATGTTAGTAATCGGCAGAAAAACAAATGAAAAAATAAATATTGGAAACAATATTGAAATAGTTATATTGTCAATTGATAAAAATCAGGTAAAAATAGGTATAAACGCTCCTAAAAATATTACTATTTTAAGAGGAGAATTAATTGAAAATATAAAAAAAGAAAATATAAAAGCAGCACAGAAAATCAGTGAATCCGATTTAAAAGATATCGCAAAGGTAATTCATGAAAATAAAAGCTTACGCAAAAATTAACATATTTTTAAAAATTGTAGGATATGACGGCTTTTACCATTTGATTAAATCAAGATTTATGAAAGTCAAAAATTTATATGATGAAATTGAAATAAGCCAGGCGGAAAAATTTAATATTACAGGCGACATAAACTGCGTTTTAAGAGACAACAGTGTATTTAAAGCATATATAGAACTTACAAAAGCATATCCGGAAATGAAAAAATGGTTTGCAGAAAAAGAAGTAAAAATTAAAAAAAATATACCTGAAATGGCGGGGCTCGGAGGGGGAAGCAGTGACGCAGGCGCTTTTTTAAGATTGGTAAATAAAGAAAGCAAGCTTAATCTGGAAACTAAAAAATTGGTAGAAATTGGTAAAAAGATAGGAAGTGATGTTGCTTTTTTTATTTATAACTCGGATGTAGCCGATGTTTACGGAAGAGGAGAAATAGTTAAGCCAAAAGATGAAAAATCTCTTGACGCTGAAATAATAACCCCTCCGGTTGAATGTTCAACCCCCAAAGTTTACAAAACCTATAAAGAAAATTTTTATAATCCCAAAGATACTGATTTTGACAAAAAAGAGACTCTTGAACTTATTCAAAATTATTCTAGAAATGAACTTAATGATTTATTAACGCCGGCATTATCTATTTATCCGGAATTAAACAAATATAAAAATTTTGGATTTTTTAGCGGAAGCGGGAGCAGCTTTTTTAGATTTCCCGCCGTTTAAATAACCACCCAACCACTAAAACAATTGGGATTTTTTAGTGTGATTAAAATTGATCAAGAACTACAGGTTGTTTTACTTTTCCTACTTTTTTTAATCCTTTAAATCCACCAAAATTTGTAACTTTATTGACAACATAATGTCCACTGTTTAACCATCCTTGTATTCCACCTCTTAATACATAAATATTACTTTTCTTAAATCCAAACCATTTTACAAGCTCAGCACCGGCAAGCACTGCTCTATGGCCTGTTGCACAAAGAAATACATAGTTTCTATTTGGTTTAAACGCTCCCATTGCGGCATAAACTGCAACATCTCCTCTTGGATACTCATCATAATCCGGCCAGTCAATTTCTCCACCTTTCATTTCATCAACACTTCTTACATCAACAATGGTAAAATCTTTGTCTTCATTCATCCATTTATTTAATGTATAAGGAGTAATATATGTAATATACTTTTCAAAATGATGGCACTCTTTGTTAAATGCCTCTACCATTGGACCGGCACCTTTGATTGTATCTTTCAAAACATATTTTGGAGCTGCTGCGCTCGCCATACTTACACTCATAACCAAACCGGCTACAACACTTAATAATAAATTTCTTTTCATCTAAAAACTCCTTTTTTTTATTTATTCCTTGAATTATAATTCATTATAATTAAAATTTATGTCAAATTTTTGACATTTTATGTTAAAATTAAGAAAAAAAAGAAGAAAAATGGATTCTTGTAGATTTTTAATAAAAAATATCACACCTGAAATATTAAATTCAAAAAACATAAATTTTCCTAAAAAACACTTAAAAAAAGGTGAAATTTTTTATACTGATAAAACCCAGCTAATTATTATAAAAAACGGAAAAATAAAAATTTCTTTATATGAAAATAATAATGAATTTATTTTATATTTTTTAACCCAAAATAATATTTGCTTATGCTTAGAAGATAATGTTATCGAATCTATTGAAGAGAGCTCTTTTTATATTATATCTCCCGACAAATTTCCAGAAATTTTTTCTGATCCGATGTTTTGCAATTTTGTTTTAAACGCATTTACAAAAAATTTAATCGTCGAAAGAAGCATCATTAAAGATTTGGTTTTCAAAAACTTCAAACAAAGAACAATACATTTTTTAATACAGACAGCAGAAAATATAGGCAAAAAAACAGATAAAGGAATTGAATTTAAAATAAAATGCAATTTAGAAGAATTATCACATTTTTTAGGAACACAAAGACAAACATTGTCAAGTTTTTTAACTAAAATGAAGAAAAACAATATACTTTTAAGAGAACATAATAAATTTATTATTTTTGATTTGGAAAAATTAAAAAAATATGTTTAATTTGTATAATTTTTCATTTTTTTTATTTTTACCATATCCTGCGTTAAACTTTCTTTTTTGTTATTTAAAATGATAACTGCTTTTTTTATAAAAGAATCGATCTCTTTTGCTTCATCAACAGAAGAAAAAACCGGAGTTTTTTCAGATAAATTTTTGAGTTTATCCATATCTTCATTGATTACCGCTATTTTCAACTCTTTCAAAAAATTTTTCATATCAGTTAATTCCCGTTTCTTCTTTCCATGCTTTTATTAATTCTTTCAAAACGTTGATTACCTGATCAATATATTCTGTTTTATTTTCTGAATTTGCTTTTGCCAATAAATTTATTTGATAAGCATACAATCCGTTTAAATAATATGCTATCTGTCCGCCTTTTTCAAAATCCAGCGAATTTATCAATTCTATAAAAATATTCGTTGTTTTATTTATATATTTTACTTTTTTTTCTATATTTTTGTCTTTTATCGCTTTTCTTGAAAAATTGACAAATTTTAACGCACCTTCATATAACATCAAAACAAGCTTGGCCGGATTTTGAATATCTAAATTAAAATTATTATAACGGTCTATTACACTGGCATTGTATGTCATTTTTTATCCTTATTTTTTAGAATTTATAGCTTCTTGAATAGTCATATTCAATGATTTGCTCATAGTATTAAACTGATTTATTGTTTCATCGTAAGAAGCAAACTGTTTTGCCATAATGTCATATCTTGTATCTAAAAACTTATTCATAGAATCAACCCTGCCCTGATAGGTCTTTTCTTCATTTTTTATTTCATTAGATAACAATTCAAGGGCAGAATTATCCCCGCTTGCTATTCTGTCAAAATCCGTTTTTACTTTTGTAAAAGCCTGTGTGGACAACTGTTCAGTTAAATCAGGATTTTTTTCATATGAACTTTTAAATGTATCTTCATCAAAAGAAAGCATTCCGCTTCTATCCATGCTTAATCCCAAATCGGCGGCAGAAAAAATTGCTTTAGTACTGTAACTGTTACCGTTCATATCCGTCTGATTGCCTGAATAATTTAAAAAAGTTCCAAAAATATCCTCACTTAAAGACGAAGGTATCATTGTAAAATCACTATCCCCCTGAAACAGACCCACATCCCCGGAATCTTTATCAAAAGCCGTAAGATTTTGAAGATTGCTTATCATTGAATTATAATCAGCTATAAATTTCTGCATACTTTTTGTAATTGTATCCACATTACTTTCAATATTTACATTAGATTCACCCGTTGAATTCAAATTAATTGTAACTCCTGCTATCAAATCATCTATTTTATTGCTTGATCTGTTGATTTCCACTCCGTTATAATCAAAATCGGCATCCTCTGCGCTTTGAAGTCTATTTGTATTGGTAAAATCAGTATTATCATTAAAAGCGGTTGCCAAATTTGTATCATCTATTGAAATATCTCCTATTTGTTGCAGAGAAAATTCTATTTTCCCACTGTTTGAATTATAATCCGCATTTATTCCCTGTAACGCATTTCCGTTGGAATCTTTTAAATTTCCACTGTTGATACCATTTACAAAATCACTGACTGTTGCTTTGTCGGCTACATCCATAGAATATGTATCCCCGTTAACCGCAATTTTAAAAGTTTGCCCGCTCCCGCTATTATTTACTGCATCGGTATCAGAAGAAAAAGCTGCCGATTGATAATTAACCTGATTAAGACCCAAGTTATCAATATTCCCATAATTAAATGCTATCGTATTATCTTTTCCAGTATCATTCGCCTTTAATATAAGTTTATAAGGATTATCTCCTATTCCAGTATCGATAACAGAAGCGGTGACACCGGCGTTTGCATTATTTATTGCATCTTTTAAATCGCTGACTGTTGCCCCTGCATTCAAATTTATACCGACTGATGTACCGCCTACACCCAAATTCAATGTTGCATCCGTAGAAGTAATCTGCGTATCCAAACCGGTAAATCCCTGACTTTCATAAATATCATTTTTTGCCGTATTATTCACATTAATATCAAAAGATTGCGGCTTTACCCCGTCATTTGCACTTACGCTTACACTGCTTCCACTTACATTTGTGTTTACTTTTGCGAAAAGAGTTCCATCCGCCACATCCATAATATCAGTTTTTACAGTAGAAGCAATAGTAATAAATTCACTTAATGCTTTATCTTTTTTTTGTAATAAAGAATATTGATTTTTTAACGGATCAACCATCATTTGCTCATCCGCTTTTTTTAATTTGTCTATAACATTATAATTTAAAACTCCGCTTCCTATTCCAAGCGAGCTTAAAGCTCCAAAATCACTGCTCATTTTTATCCTTTTTTATCAAACAGCATTCCGACAAGTTCTCTCATTTTTTCCATTAACTTAAGGGCGTCTTTTGGAGGAAATTCCCTTATAACACAATTGTTTTTTTTATCTACGACCTGTACGGTAAGCTCTTCAATTTTATTGTTAAATTTAAATTGTAAATCCGTATTTAAAGGATTCATTGCCCGGTTAAGATCCTCAACAACTTTTTGAAGTTCTTTTTTTATCTCTTTTACGGATTTATGATTAGATTCTGTTTTAGAAATTTCATTGTTTTTTTGTACCGTGGTTTTATTCGTATAACCTGCATTTTTTAATATATTACTATTTTTCGCCGACTGACCTGTCAGAGGCGTATGAACATTCTTAATACTGCTAAAAATATCCATTATTTTTCCTTTATTTATTTATTAATAATTATATCGGCATATTTAAAAAAAAGTTTATTTTATGCTAAAATTATATAAAAGGGTTTTTAATGAAAGTTAAAATTAATTGTGATTCGCCGCTGCTTCAGGAAACATTAGAAATTTTCTTAAAAGATTTTCTTAGCGAAGATAAAAAAAGTATTGCTATAAGCGACAATTGTAAAAAAGGAAATATTATTATAGGAAAAGACATTAAAAAACCTTTTACAAAAACATCTTTACTGTTGCAACTGGAAAAAATCTTAAATATAAAAAATCAAAAACCGAGGTTCAATGAAGCGCTGGATACATTAACAAATAATTTTAAAAAAAATTTAATTAATTTAATAAAGGAATATTATGGAAAAAGGTAATATCAGAATAATAGGCGGAAAATATAGAGGCAAAAAACTTTATATGAGCTGTGAAGAAACAACAAGAAGTACCAAACAAATCCTTAAAGAATCAATATTTAATTCTCTTCAGTTTGAAGTTTTTGATTCCAACTGGGTTGAAATGTTCAGCGGTATAGGAAGTATAGGGCTTGAAGCAATAAGCAGAGGTGCAAAGAAAGCTTATTTCATAGAAAAAGATCCAAAAGCCGCTAAAATTTTAAAAAAAAATATTGAATCTTTAAAAGAAGAAGATCAAAAGAAATGCGAAATTATTTTAGGAGATGCGTTTGAAAATGTCTGGGATATAATCGACGAGCTTAAAAGAAACAAACAAAAAGCTTTTTTTTATTTTGACCCTCCCTTTTCAATAAGAGAAGGATATGAAGATATTTATGAAAAAGTTCAAAATTTAATAAAAACAATGCCCAAATTAAACGTAGAAAAAATTTTGATAGAGCATCAAAGCAATTATCAATTTCCCGAAATTCTCGGAATTTACAAAAAAATCAAAATAAAAAAATTCGGGAAAAGCAGTGTCAGTTGTTATGAATAACACCTGTCAAAAACTCTCTGTTTGACTTTTGGAATAAAAATCTTTTTTAAATTCTTTAAATTTTCCTTTTATAATAGCCTCTCTTGCATTATTCACCAAATTTAAATAAAAAGTAAGGTTATGAATTGAAGCAAGCCTGAAATATGTAAGCTCTTTCGCCCTAAACAAATGATTCAGATATCCTCTTGAAAAATTTTTACAGGTATAGCAATTACAGTTTTTATCAATGGGGCGCTCGTCAAGTCTGTATTTTGCATTTTTTATTCTCACAACACCGTTTGAAGTAAACAAATACCCGTTTCTGGCATTTCTGGTAGGCATTACGCAATCAAACATATCAATCCCCCGCTCTATTGCTTCAAGAATATCTTCAGGCTTTCCAACTCCCATTAAATATCTTGGCTTGTTTTTTGGCATAAACGGAGTTGTATATTCAATAATATCATACATCGTCTGATTTTCTTCTCCAACGCTTAAACCTCCGATGGCAAATCCGTCAAAAGTTTTATTTTTACTTTCAAGAGAAACCAGACTTTCAGCGCTTAATTTCCTGAATTTAAAATCGCTTCCCCCTTGAATAATTGCAAAAAGATTATTTTTTGCACCTTTATTTATATGGTGTATTAAACTCCTTTTTGCCCAGTCCGTAGTTCTTTCAATAGATTCTTTTATTCTTTCCCTTGTATTGGGAAGGGCTATCAAATCATCCAAAACCATCATAATGTCACTGTTTAAGTTATATTCTATATCTATTACTTTTTCAGGGGTAAAAAAATGACGGCTTCCGTCAATATGACTTTTAAATTCGATACCTTCATTGCCTGTTTTAATATTTTTTCCTAATGAAAACGCCTGAAATCCACCGCTGTCGGTTAGAAAACTTTTTTTAAACGAGCTAAATTTATGCAGCCCTCCGAAATGCTTTATAGCGTCATCCCCGGGTCTTAAATATAAATGGTATGTATTTGCCAAAATTATTTTTGTTTCTATTATATTCATAAGATCTATTGCATCTAAACTTTTTACCGCCGCCGCAGTACCTACCGGCATAAATACAGGTGTTTTTATTTCGCTGTGCTGTGTTTTTATAATACCTGCCCTTGCCCTACCGTCAACCGCGTCAATGTTAAATTCCATTTATTTCCTTTTGATATAATTTTATGAAATTTTAACAAAAGGAAATTTTTGAATAAAATATTAATTTTTGCCGGGGCTGGAGAATCAAAATTATTAATAAAAAAACTACTCGGTTATTCCAATACTCATGAATTTCATATTGTTTATGAAAATAAAGAAATAAAATTTGACTTAAAAAAAGAAAATATTTTTCTTTATAAAATAAATTTTTTTGCATACGAATTATACAAAAACCTTTTGTTCAAAGATTTTAATAAAATAATTATTTTTATAAAGCAAAAAGAAGAAGCGGCGTTTGTTTTAAATAAGGTAAAATTTGTAAAAGCGCCTATTTTATTCGTTAAATTTTGGCTTAATTTTGAAAATATTCCGAAAATTAATAATCTTGAAATAGTTGATATTCCGGAAATATTAACAAATAAAATTATAGATTTTTTACCCGGCGTTCCTCTTTTTGCAAGAGATATAGGACTGGGCAACGGCGAAATTTTAGAAGTTGAGATTCCTGTTTTTTCACCTTTTGCTTATAAATCCCCTTCATATATTGAAGACAGATATCCTGTGAAAGTAGCCGGCCTTTACAGAAAAAAGGAGCTTAGAACAATAAATGAAAATACGATTATTTTACCAAATGACAAACTTTTATTAATAGGAAAACCTAATATTTTAAAAGAACTGTTTAATCAAATCAGCAAGAATATAGGCTCTTTTCCGTTGAGTTACGGTCAAAATATTTATTTAATTTTAGATATGGGCACAATGGATAAATATGAAATTTCAGAGCTTTTAAAATCCGCTCTTTTTTTACACAAAAAATTAAAAAACAAAAAACTGATAATCAGAATAATCAATCCTACAATAAACCACAAAATATATAAATTATTTAAATTCCCAAATATTGATATTTCAACCGATTATTATACAAAATCATATAAAGACATTTTATTAAAAGATATAGAATTTTTAAATATCGGGCTTATTATAACAAACAATAAATATTTTTATAAATATTCCAAATATTTTTATAAAATCAAAAAACCTGTTTTTAAGCAAGGAAATGAATCCATCAAAAAATGCAGCAATTTAACCATTATTCTTCATGAAAAAAATATTAAAAAAATAGCAACTACCATTTTTAATTTATCTTACCAACTTGGATTGACACTTAAATTTTTAAATGCTGATCCTGAAAATACCCATACGGATATAGTCGAATATCTTAAACACTTGGCAAAACTTTTTAATTTTTCAAATGTTGAATTTAGCGCAACAAAAGAAAATCCTATAAAAAAACTAAACAAAGAAAACAATATCTGTTTAATTGAAGCCGTTGAAAAATATCCCGTTCATAAATTAAAACAGATATTTGCTCCTAAAATAGAATATTCTTATATAATGCTAAATAAACATAACCAGTTTTTAATACCGATAATAAAGGAAAAAAATGAAAGTTAATATTACAACACCCGGGAAAAATTACAGTATATTCATCAAAACACTGCCGGAAATTACAATAAATTCAAAAGTGGCGATAATTACAAATCCCACTGTCGGAGGATATCATCTGAATTACCTTTTAAATCGTTTAAAAGCAAAAGAACTTCATATTATCACTCTTCCGGATGGAGAAAAATACAAGAATTTTGAAAGTATAAATTATGCGCTTGAAAGACTTTTTGATGCAAAATTTGACAGAAATTCCGTTATTATAGCTTTTGGAGGGGGGGTTATAGGCGATATGAGCGGTTTTTGCGCTTCCATATTTTTAAGAGGAATAAAATTTATTCAGATACCCACAACCCTGCTGGCAATGACAGATAGTTCAGTCGGAGGAAAAACAGGAATCAACAATAAATTCGGCAAAAATTTGATAGGATGTTTTTATCAGCCGGAAGCCGTTTATATAGACACTCATTTTTTATCCACCCTGCCGCCAAAAGAATTTGCAGCTGGAATGGCAGAAGTTATTAAAATGGCTGTTATACTTGATAAAAAATTTTTCGAACAGTTGCAGAACAATTCTTTGAGTCTGAAAGAAATGATAAAAAAAGCGGTTGAAATTAAGGCAAATGTGGTAAATCAGGATGAAAAAGAAAAAGGAATAAGAAGCGTTTTAAATTACGGACATACATTCGGCCATGTAATAGAAAATCTGACAAATTACAACACATATCTTCATGGCGAAGCTGTAGCGCTTGGAATCATCATGGCAAATGAATTATCTATTGAACTTGGATATTTAAAGATTACGGAAGCGGAAGAAATTAAAAATCTGTTGAAAAAAAACAACCTGCCGACGCATTTTGAAATAAACAATACAGAAGAATTTTATAATCATTTCTTTTTGGATAAAAAAACAATCGATAACAAAATTAAATTTATTATTCCGCAAAGTTTGGGAAAATACAAAATAATTCAAAATATAAAAAAAGAAACCGTTTTAAAAGTATTAAAAAAATTCGAGAAAAAAAATGGATAATCTTTTAAAATTAAAACATTTATATAAATTAAAAGAAGCCGGAGTGGAATTTTTTGAAGGTTTTGAAAGCAGGGAAAGCAAAATAGATATGCCAAACAAACTAAAAGAATTGGAAAAAATATGCCAAAAATGCACTTTGTGTGATTTAAGCAAAACCAGAACAAAAGTGGTATTCGGAGAAGGAGATCCAAAAGCCAAACTTATGCTAATAGGCGAAGGACCAGGAGCTATGGAAGATAAAACAGGCCATACGTTTGTAGGAAGGGCCGGCCAACTGCTCACAAAAATATTAAATAATGTACTGCAATTAAACAAATCTGATGTTTATATTGCAAATATAGTAAAATGCAGACCGCCGCACAACAGAGCGCCTACGGCGGAAGAAGCGCAAAGCTGTAAACCGTATTTGCTAAAACAGATAGAAATTATAAATCCTGAAATTCTTGTCTGTCTTGGAAAAAGCGCTTTTGTATATTTAATGGATTTAAATGTGCCCATCAGTAAAGTCAGAGGTCAAATATTTTCATTTAAAGGTAAAAAAGTGATACCGACATTTCATCCGAGTTTTTTACTAAGAAATCCTTCAGCCAAAAAAGACAGTTACAAAGACTTTTTATTAATAAAGAGTATGCTATGAAAAAATTAATATTTTTAATCTCCACATTATTATTTGCACAAACAGAGTTTTTGAATCCATTTGAATCAAACAGTACAAATATCGAAAAAAATTTAACCGTTTCAAAAGAAACAAATATTTCTTTACAAAGCAAGACTCATGAAACAAATAAAACCAATTCCACAACAAAAAATTCAGTAAAGATTTTTAAAGATTCTTTTGCAACGATTACGCCGGATATAAATATCGCTATCGTAATTAACAAACAGTTTTTCAAAAGATATTTAAATTCTATTATTAATTCTATAAACGCTTATTTTTTATATAAAAATACAAACTATTCAATAAAAGTTTATGATGAAACAAATTTAAGCAAGGCATTAAACAATAAATATATTTTATATTATTCAATTAAACCTGATATTATTTATTCTTTAGGTGATTATACGAATAATTTTTACCTCCCTATTATCAACAGACATATGGAAGCAAACGAAACAAATGCCACTAATATTTATTTTGGCGGAATTGATTATAAAAATCAGCTAAAAAAACTTTTTAATTTTGTTTCAGATAAAAATATTATTGTAATAAATTCCAATACATATATTTCACAAATATTATTTAATATAGAAAAGAAAAATTATAATACAAAAGTCATGCGTTATCCGGATATAAATTATAAAGATTTAAACAACAGTTATGTTTTATTTAACACATCATCAGGAAAAACAGGACAGATTCTTTCAAATATTGTCTATAATAATATTCAGCCGACGCTTGAACTTTCCACTCAGATTAATTACGACCCCCTTTTGATAAGCATTACACAGCCTCAGGACATTCAAAAATTAATATTGGCAAATTCTATTTTAAATATACCCGCCGTTTTGGAAGATTACAATCAACTTTTATACAGCAATATCAAATTTAACTGGCTAAATTATTCCGCCACACTTTTGGCTAATAAAATTTACAATACAAAAACACAGGGAGATGAATTTTACTTAAACGATTTCAGAATATATATGTTCAACAACCAGATAAATTACAAAACAAAACTTTATCAAATAATAAATAATTCTTTTAAAAGTATATATTAATCTTATGATATAATTTCGTAAAAAAAAGGATATAAATGGCAACATATGTTATTGGGTTCCCGAGAATCGGCGAACAAAGAGAATTAAAAAAAGCGTTAGAAAATTACTGGGGCGGTAAAACTACTCAAAATGATTTAAACAATACAGCTGAAGATTTAATAAAAAGACATTTAATTTATCAAAAAAATGCCGGAATTGACATGATAAGTGTTAATGATTTCAGCTTTTACGACAATATGCTTGACACAACTGTTATGCTAAATGCGGTTCCGGAAAAATACAAAGATATAGAAAACTGCATGGACAGATATTTCGCAATGACAAGAGGCGACGATTCCCATAAAGCTATGGAAATGACAAAATGGTTTAATACAAACTATCATTATATAGTGCCAGAATTAGATGAAAATATGGAATTTAAAGCCCATACAGGAAAAATTGAAAATGAACTCAAATTGGCAAAAGAAGTCGGAATTACTCCTAAAATCAATTTAATAGGACCCGTTACCTATGTAAAACTCAGCAAAGTACAGGGAAACGAAGAAAAAATTATTAAAAAATTAATCCCTGTATATAAAGAAATTTTAGAAAAATTCAAAGAATTTACGTTTCAAATAGAAGAACCGTATTTTGTAACAAACCCTACCAAAGGGGATTTAAAAATTTTGGAAGAAACATATAACACACTGGGCAAAGTCGCAAATATTTATGTAGCCACATATTTTGAGCATTCGAATGAAGCAAACAAAATACTTGCAAAAACACCTATTAAAGGAATGTTTTTGGATTTTGCCATGGGAAGCGAAAATTCTATTAAAGAATTGGCTAATGCCGGAAAAGAAATAGGAATCGGTATTGTAAACGGAAGAAACGTATGGATTAATGATATTGAAAAATCCGTTGCATTTATAAAAGGTTTGACTGAAACAATTGATAATGAAAAAATTCATATAGGAAGCAGCTGCAGTTTGCTCCATGTTCCGTATACATTAAAATACGAAACAAAAATGGATGAAGATATCAAATCATGGATAAGCTACGCCGTTGAAAAACTTGATGAAATAAAAATAATAAATAAACTGGTTAAAAATAAAAACTTGAATGAAGCTGACAAAGAAATTCTTGAAGAAAACAAACTGGCAATTTCTACAAGAAAAACTTCAGGCAAAATTCATAATACAATTGTTCAGGACAGAGTTTCAAATTTAAGTGAAAAAGACAAGCACAGAAATATTCCGTTTCAAGAAAGAATCAAGTTACAAAGAAAAAACTTAAAATATCCTGTTTTGCCTACAACAACCATCGGAAGCTTTCCACAAACACCCGAACTTAGAAAATTAAGAAGAGATTTTAAAAACGGCGTGATAAAAGAAGAAGAATATAAAACAAGCATTAAAGAAATGATTAGAGATTTAGTCAAATTTCAAGAAGAAATAGGACTTGATGTTTTGGTCCACGGCGAATTTGAAAGAAACGATATGGTGGAATATTTCGGCGAACAGCTTAAAGGCGTTGCCTTCTCCAAAAACGGATGGGTTCAAAGCTACGGAAGCAGATGCGTAAAACCGCCTCTTGTTTTTGGAGATATATCCCGTCCAAAAGATATAACAGTCGAATGGATAACTTACGCACAAAGTCTAACTAAAAAGCCTATGAAAGGAATGCTAACCGGTCCTGTAACAATGCTTAACTGGTCATTCGTAAGAGATGACAGACCAAAAAACGATACAGCTTTTCAAATGGCAATTGCAATAAGAGATGAAATTGAAGATTTGGAAGCTGCCGGAATTAAAGTAATTCAAGTGGATGAACCAGCACTTAAAGAAGGATATCCATTAAGAAATAAAAAAAGAAAAGATTATGAAGAATGGGCAATTACAGCATTTAGAATTTCAACTTCAAGCGTAAAACCACAGACTCAAGTTCATACGCATATGTGCTATTCGGAATTTAGTGATATTATGGATGCTATTGAAGATATGGACGCCGATGTTATTTCTATTGAAAATGCAAGAAGCGATAATTCACTTCTTAAAATATTCAAAGAAAGAGGTTACAGAGGTGAAATCGGCCCTGGCGTATATGACATACACTCTCCTAGAGTTCCAAGCAAAGAAGAAATGATTAAACAGATTAATACAATTCTGGAAGTACTTCCTGCCAAAAAAGTTTGGATAAATCCGGACTGCGGTCTGAAAACCAGAAAATGGAAAGAGGTAAAACCAAGCCTTAAAAATATGGTAGACGCCGCAAAAAAAATACGAAAAACTTTTTAATAAAAAACATTAAAGGAAAGAAATGAGAGAATATCTTTTTAGCAGTGAAAGCGTAACAGAAGGACATCCCGATAAAATGGCTGATCAAATCAGCGACGCAATACTTGATTATATAATTGAAAGGGACAAAAATGCAAAAGTAGCCTGTGAAACACTTTTAAGCAACGGTTTTTGTATTATAGCGGGTGAACTTAAAACCACAGCTTATGCCCCTATGCAGGAAATTGCAAGAGAAACTGTCCGTGAAATAGGATACACCGATGCAAGATTCGGGTTTGATTACAGAACCGCGGCAGTGCTAAACGGCATTGGAGAACAAAGTCCGGATATCAGACAGGGAGTTGAACAAGGAGAAGAAATTGGCGCAGGTGATCAGGGGATGATGTTTGGATACGCATGCACCGAAACACCCGAACTGATGCCTCTACCGATAATGCTTGCCCATAGACTTACAAAAAAACTTGCTGTTGCCAGAAAAGAAGCTATCGTTCCATGGCTTAGACCTGACGGAAAAGCACAGGTAAGTGTAAAATATGTAGATGGAAAACCGGTAAGTGTTGAAAAAATAGTTGTTTCAACCCAGCACGAACCTGATGTAAATTATTCGGAAATCAAAGAAGCGGTTATAGAAGAAATAATAAAAAAAGTAATACCTTCCACAATGCTAAGCAAAAATATTGAATATTTTATAAATCCTACGGGAAAATTTGTAATCGGAGGACCTCAGGGAGATGCAGGTCTAACAGGCAGAAAAATAATTGTAGATACATACGGAGGAGCAGCCCCTCACGGAGGAGGTGCATTTAGCGGAAAAGATCCTACCAAAGTGGATAGAAGCGGGGCATATGCAGCCAGATATGTGGCAAAAAATCTTGTAGCAGCAGGCGCGGCTGATAAAATTACAGTCCAGATAGCTTATGCTATAGGCGTTGTTAAACCAGTCAGTATTTACGTAAATACGCACGGCACTGCAAAAGTAAACGAACAAAAAATAGAAGAGGCTGTTAGAAAAATATTTAATTTAACACCGAAAGGAATTATTGAAACACTTGATTTACTAAAGCCTATTTACAAAAATACGGCAGCTTACGGACATTTTGGAAGAGAAGAATTTTCATGGGAAAAATTAGACAAAGTTCAAGAATTAAAAGATTTTTTAGGAATAAAATAAAGTTACAAAATGTTACAAATTTATTTTATATTGATTTTTTTAAGGATATTTTAAGTTATTGATGATATATTTTTAAGTAAAATTTAAATTAAAAGGAGATAGAATGGCTGTAAAAATTACTGATATATGTATTAGTTGCGGAGCATGCATAGATGAATGCCCAGTAGAAGCAATCTTAGATGACAGTGAAAATCCAACTGGAGAAGAAACATATTATGTACAAAACAATAAATGTGTAGAATGTGTGGGATATTATGATCAACCCGCTTGCGCCGAAGCATGCCCGACAGAAGGGTGTATTGTTTGGGATGAATGCAAAGAAGGACAAACTTGTCATCAAAACAGATGCAAACCTGGAACTCCAGCAATAGAACTTTGTTAAGTTCCCTCTTCTTTTTTTCTTCAAATTTTTGTATAATTTCTCTCTAAAAACAAGGAGAGCAAATGGAACAAACCCTTTCAATAATAAAACCTGACGCAGTAGCTAAAAACGTTATCGGAAAAATCATTGACAGATTTGAAAGCAACGGTCTTAGAATTGCTGCTTGTAAAAAAATCAAATTAAGCAAAAACGATGCGGCAAATTTTTATAAAATACATAAAGAAAGACCTTTTTTCAATGATTTATGCGAATATATGAGCAGCGGTCCAATAGTAGCCATGGTACTTGAAGGTGAAAATGCAGTAACTAAAAACAGAGAATTAATGGGTGCAACAAATCCGAAAGAAGCAAACCCCGGAACAATTAGAGCAGATTTTGCTGAAAGTATAGAAGCAAACGCTGTTCATGGAAGCGATTCGCTTGCAAACGCTAAAACAGAAATTGAATTTTTCTTTGCCAAAAGAGAGATTTTATAATTGCAGATTGAAAAAAAAATGAATGGTTTAACCTTTAAGGCAACCAGCGAAAAAAAGAATGATGAATATATCATTCAGGGCAAAATTGAAGGCGAAATTGAAGTTGAATGTGTAAAATGCTTAAATATTTTTAAAAAAAGCATAAATGAAGAGGTAAAATTTAAAATTGTGAAGCCTCCGTATAACGGTTTTGATAAAGAATATGATATTATTGAACAGGAAAAACTTGATATTGATGAAATTTTAAAAAGTGAAATTGAATCAATTAAAAGTGATTTTTCAAATGTTTGTGAAAGTTGCAAAACAAAAGAATTTAACAAAGAATTTTAAGGAGATATTATGGCAGTTCCAAAGAGAAGAAACTCTAAAACAAGAGGTGCAAAAAGAAGAACGCATTATAACGTTAAACTAAGCACAATAGTCAAATGCTCTCATTGTGGCGCTTATAAAAGACCACACAGAGTATGCCCAAGCTGCGGTGAATATTAATGAAAATCGCAATTGATGCAATGGGTGGGGACTTCGGCCCCTTACCAATTATAAACGGAGTAATTCAGGCATTAAGAAAAAAAGATTTCATAGCTTATTTGGTTGGAAAAGAAGAAGAAATAAAACCGTTAATACCAAAAGATTTATTTGATAAAGTTAGATTTATAAATAGCGAAGATGTAATTAGTATGAGTGATCACGCCACAGATGCTATCAAAAGAAAAAAATCCACTATTTATAAATCTATTGAATTACTTAAAAATAAAGAAGTGGATGGCGTTGTTTCTGCAGGACACAGCGGAGCCACAATGACTCTTGCCACACTCAATCTCGGAAGAATTAAAGGCATCAAAAGACCTACTATCGTTACACCTATGCCAACTATTAAACAATCTTACACGTTTGTTCTTGACGGCGGAGCAAATGTAGATTGTGACGCAACAAATTTATATCAATTTGCTTTAATGGGAGAAGTTTATTCAAAAATTATATTAAACAAAAAAAATCCCAAAATCGGACTTTTAAGCAATGGCGAAGAAGAAAGTAAAGGAAACAGCGTTACAAAAGAAGCATTTAAAAAATTAAAAGAAAATCTTCCAAATTTTGTAGGAAATGTTGAAGGCGGAGATATTTTTAAAGGTGAAGTAAACGTAATAGTATGCGACGGATTTATAGGAAATATAGTGGTAAAAACCAGTGAAGGCGCCGCTGAAACTATTGCTTATTTAATAAAGGATGAAATCAATAAATCCGGGCTTTTACAAAAAATAGGAGCATTACTGCTTAAACCGGTATTTAGAGGACTTAAAAAAGTAACAGATTATGATGAATACGGAGGAGCGCCTCTTCTTGGGGTAAACGGCTGTGTTATAATTTCTCATGGCAAAAGCAATTCAAAGGCTATAAAAAATGCGATTTTTCAAGCTATAAAATTTATTAAAAATGACGTTAATTATAAAATTCAAGAATCTTTAAAGGCACACCAATGTATGCAAAATTAAAAGCAATAGGAGCTTACGCTCCAGAAAAAATATTATCTAATAAAGATATAGAAAAAATTGTTGATACTACAGATGCATGGATTACAAAAAGAACAGGCATCAAAACCAGACATATAGCCACCGATGAAGTAACAAGTGACTTAGCCTATAAAGCTGCCTTAAATGCACTTAAAAATGCAAAAATGAATCCAAACGATTTGGATATGATAATTCTTGCCACAATAACACCAGATTATTTTACAATGCCCTCAACTGCCTGTTTAGTTGCTGAAAAATTAGGAATAGTCGTACCTGCAGTTGATATTAGCGCAGCATGCACAGGTTTCATCTACGCTTTAGCTCAAGCAAAAGCATTTATACAAAGTGGAACTTATAAAAATATTTTAATAATAGGTGCAGAAACATTAAGCAAAATCGTAAACTGGAAAGACAGAACCACGTGTGTATTATTCGGAGACGGAGCGGGAGCCGCCATAATAAGTGCTACTGAAAACAAAAAAGAAGCCATTGTCGATATTGATATAAATGCCAACGGAAAATATAAAGATTATTTAATTACCCCAGGCAGAGGAGTAAAATATGGATGCAACGAAAGAATATGGCTTGAAATGAAAGGAAACGAAACATTCAAAGTAGCTGTAAAAACACTTTCCAATTCTGTTCACAATATTCTGGAAAGAAACAAATTAACGGGCAAAGATATAGATTGGTTTATCCCTCATCAGGCAAATTACAGAATAATAGATGCTGTAGCAAGAGCTGTAAAAATACCCAAAGAAAAATGTGTTTTAACAATTCAGGAATATGGAAACACTTCATCTGCTTCTATTCCTATGGCTATAAATGAAATGGTAAATAAGGGAAAAATTAAAAAAGGGGATTTGATGCTTCTTGATGCTTTCGGCGGAGGGTTTACTTGGGGAAGCGCGTTAGTTCCCTTTAATTAATTCTTCTTCACACTCTTCCACAACTGACAGAATATTATCCTGAAGTTCCGGAATATGGCTTATACAGGTTTTATAAGCAACATGAATACCGTTTATTTCCAATTTGTTTAGACTGTCCTTAAGTCTTTCCAAAATTAAAGAAGTAGTTTTTAAATCGTTAAAAATAACTATTCTAAATTCATTATCCCATCTAAAAACAAAATCTATTTTTCTTACATTGCAAAGAATTGTTTTGGCAAATTCTTTAATTATTTTTTCATACATTTCTCTTCCGTATAATCCTTCATAAACAGATAAATCCCTGATTTGTATAAATATAATTCCCATTGGTTTTTCAAAATCATTATACTCTTCAATTAATGCATTAAAATATCTTCTATTATAAACATGCGTCAATTCATCTTTAATAATAATATAAGAAATTTTTAGACTTAAAGTATTAAAGTTTAATTCCCCTATTATTTCATTGTTTTTACATACAGGAATATATATAATATTTTGTTTTCTCATTTCATAATAAGCATCAATAATATTTTTT
>CAYPHV010000004.1:0-2196 GCA_964410645.1 uncultured Nautiliales bacterium | reverse complement strand
TTTTTCTGATTATTGTAGCATAAAAAATTATGATATAATTCCAATTCAAACACAAAAAGGAGTAGCTATGCCTAAAATGAAAACAAACAAAGGGGCTGCTAAAAGATTTAAAGTTAAAAAAAGCGGACAGATTAAAAGAGGATACGCTTATAGAAGTCACATCTTAACTAAAAAATCTCAAAAAAGAAAAAGAAATTTCAGAGCCCCACATTATATAGACAATACTGATGTAAAAGAAATAAAAGTATTGCTTGGTAAATAATTAACGTGAAGAAGAGGCAAAGTAAAGCTTAAGGCTTTCGCGTAAATACGCTAAGTTGCAAAAGTTGCACGCCAAAAATAAGGAGATACAATGAGAGTTAAAACAGGAGCAGTAAGAAGAAATAAGCATAAAAAAATATTAAAAATGGCAAAAGGCTTCTATTCAAGTAGAAGAAAACATTTCAGAAAAGCAAAAGAACAAGTCGAAAGAAGTCTGGTATATGCTTTTAGAGACAGAAAACAGAAAAAAAGAGACTTCAGAAAACTTTGGATTATAAGAATCAATGCAGCCTGTAGATTAAATGATATAAGTTATTCAAGATTTATAAACGGTCTTAAAAAGGCAGAAATTGATTTAGACAGAAAAATATTGGCTGATTTGGCAATGAACGAACCTGAAACATTTTCCAAATTGGTTCAAAAAGCAAAAAATTCTCTTTAATTTTTAATTTTCATATCTAAATTTAAGAATTTATATAATTATTTATATTCTTTCTTAATTTTCTTTTTAAAATTTTAATTGTTTTCTATTAATTCGTAAAAATTATTATACTTATATTCCATCCATAACCTTTGATTTTTGTTATTATAGTAAATAAAAAGGTAAGATATGGAACTCCCCAAAAGTCAAAAAGAACTGCTTGAAAATCTTGAAACATTAATCAATCAGACATATAAAGTTGAAAATGAATTTATTGAACTTAAAAATATTTTAAACGGGGTTATTGAATTTTTACCCCAGGCTTTATGGGTTATCGATAAAAACGGCGAAATCATTGTAAGTAATTCCAAAACTAATAAATTTAAAGAAATTCCAGCAAATAAAGAAATAGAAATAAATTCAAAATTTTACCTTGTTCAATCGTCAAAAATTAAAGACAAAACAATTATAAGCGCCACTGATATAACGGAACAAAAAAGAAATGAAAGGCTTATAGCCATGGGACAAATGGCAGCTCATCTCGCCCATGAAATAAGAAATCCAATCGGCTCCATTTCTATTCTTTTATCCTTACTCCAAAAAAAATGCACCGAAACAGAAATAATAAATGAAATGAAAAGCGCCCTTTTTAGAGTTGAAAGAATTATAAAATCAACCCTGCTCTTTTCAAAAGGGGTAAAACTTCAAAAAAAAGAATTCCTTTTACAGGATTTGATAAATGAACTTAAAAAAATCATCAGTTATTATTCCTTTACAAAAGAAATAAAATTTGAATTTACCAAACAAAATCCTTTAATTTATGCCGATTATAATTTAATACTACTTGTTTTCCAAAATCTGATTTTCAATGCCATTGACGCAATAGAAGAAGACGAAAAAGACAAAGGGAAAATAAAAATTACATACGAAAAAGACAAAACGCACCATATTTTTACCGTTATTGATTCAGGAATTGAATTTGAAAATAAAAAGATTTTATTTGAACCTTTTAAATCTACCAAAACAAAAGGCAACGGGCTTGGGCTTAGTTTATCCAAAGAAATTATCAAAAAACATAATGGAAGCATCAGACTTTGTTCTAAACAAAAAGGATTTATATTTACTTTTGCCTAATAAATAGTCTTATTGCATTCGCTAGCAGAATAATTGACACCATCTATACATTCAATCTCGCCTGCACTTGCATTATATTCGATTCTCAGTTTTTTATCATTTGCAAAAGCATATTCATACTTTTTGCTGTCATATTCTCTCCAACAGCTTATGGAATTAGAATCACCACAGGCCATAACCGGCACTTTCAGCACATATTTGAATAATTGGGAAGTTTTTTTCCCACTATCAAGTTTATCGGGATAACCGTTTGAATTTAAATTGCTTTTTCCGTCTTTGTCCGGATCCCACACAAAATCTTCATCTACAAACCACTGAGAATGAATATTTTCTATCGAATCCTGAACAGAATTTACAATTGTTTTAATGGAGGCTTTTTT
>CAYPHV010000003.1:59348-63876 GCA_964410645.1 uncultured Nautiliales bacterium | reverse complement strand
CCACCTCTGCTTACAATACCCATTTTTCTTTTGGCAACAAGAGGCATATATTCAAAAAGCAGCCCCGCGTGAATGGTAAAATAGCTTACCCCTTGAATCGCCTGTTTTTCAAGCACTCTTAAAATATCATCAAAGGTAAGATTTTCGATATCTCCTATTTCATCAATCATTTGATATATAGGAACCGTTCCGATTGGAACTGGAGAAGCTGCAATTATAGCTTTTCTAATTTCATCCATATTTTTGGCTCCCGCTGTTAAATCCATAACTGTATCGGCACCGTATTCCACAGATGTTTTAAGCTTTTTTACTTCTTCTTCTATATCGCTTGCAAGTGCACTGGCTCCTATATTTGAGTTTACTTTTGTTTTGGTAACCCTTCCAATTGCCGTAGGCTTTAAATGTTTATGATTTATATTTGCCGGAATTATAAGCCTTCCCCTTGCCACTTCGCTTCTTATTAATTCCGGATCTAAATTTTCATTTTTCGCAACATATTCCATTTCTTCGGTAATCATACCTTTTTTTGCATAATACATCTGAGTTTTTATTTTATCGTTTTTTCGTTTTTCAAGCCATTTTTTTCTCATAAACGTCCTTTTAAGATGTGTTTTATCGGAATTTAACCAAAAAAACTTAAAATCAGCTTAAATAATTCCTGATCAATTATTTTTTGCTTTTTAAGTATTTTATTTTAATATTTAATCACAAATTTACAAATTGTAACATTTTTATGTATAATATCGTAACATTTTTACAAAAGGAAACATATTGAGTGTTACTTTAATTGTTCTCAGTGCTGGAAATTCTACAAGATTTGATTATAACGTAAAAAAACAGTGGATTAGAATTAACGATAAACCTTTGTGGCAATATGTAGCTGACAGATTTAATAATTTTTTTCCATTTAAAAAAACAATAATTACAGCCGCTCCCGATGAAACAGAACTTTATAAAAAACTAAGCAATTATGAAATAATTAAAGGCGACGCGAAAAGACAACTGTCATTAATAAACGCATTAAAAAAAGTGAACACTCCATATGTTATGATAACGGATGTCGCAAGAGCCTGTATTCCAAAAAATATCGTTTTAAACTTAATCGAAAATATAAAATATTACGATTGCGCGGTTCCTTATCTAAAATCGGTAGATACCGTTGTATATAACGATAAAACACTTGAAAGAGAAAAAATAAAACTTATTCAAACCCCTCAAATTCACAAAAGCGATATATTGAAAAAAGCATTAGATACCGATAAAATTTTTACAGATGAAAGAGGCGCCATAGAAGAAACAGGAGGCAGTATAAAATATATTGCAGGAAGCAAATTATCCAAAAAAATAACATATTTTGATGATTTGGACCTGCCATGCCTGACGCCTCCGAATAAAAATATATTTGTAGGACATGGATATGATACGCATAAATTTGAAGAAAATAAAAAAATGATTCTCGGGGGAGTGACAATTGATGTAAATTATGGTTTAAAAGCACACAGTGACGGAGACGTGGTTATTCATTCCCTTATTGACGCCCTGCTCGGAGCAGCCGGATACGGAGATATAGGAGAATTTTTTCCCGATACAGATGAAAAATATAAAAATGCAGACAGTTCCAAGCTGTTAAAATATATAACAGACATAATTGAAAAAACAGGCTTTGAAATAATCAATGCTGATATTTCCATCGTTGCCGAAAAACCGAAATTACAAAATTACAAAACAAAAATTCAAAAAAATCTATCTTCGATGCTAAATGCCAGAGTAAATGTAAAAGCTACAACAAATGAAAAAATGGGATTTATAGGAAGAGGTGAAGGAATTTCAGTTTTATCAAGTGCAACTTTAAAATATAAGGATTGGTATGAAGATTATCATAGTAGAAAATGAAATTTATCTGGCACAAAGTATCCAAAACAGTTTAAGCGAAAAACTAAACGCAAAATGTGATATTTTTGCTTCTTATGACGAAGCCAGGACAAGTGACGGAGATATATTTATTATTAACACCAATTTAAAAGGAAACATAAAAAATATAATTCTCGAAAAAAAAGATAAAATCATCATACTTTTAGCACCTTATGTAACATATTCCACTGTAATGCGCCCGATGGAACTTGGAGCGGATGATTATTTACAAAAACCTTTTTCTATTGAAGAACTTATTAGAAAAATCAATCATTTAAACGAATTTTATTCTTTAAAAGAAAAAATTAAAGATTATGATAATTATTTAGATCTGATTTTCAAAGATATAGAACTGAGTTTGGAAAAGTATTCATTTCCTGTATTTATCAAATCCAATTTGAACAAATCAGTAGAAAAATTGATATTTGAAATTTCAAAAAAAGAAAACAGCAGCGTTAAGATTGTTGACCTGCTGAAATTTAACAAAAAAAATTTCAAAAAAAATTATACATATCTTTGTTTTAATTACGAAAAAATTGACAACAGAGATACTTTAAATTATATTTCAAAATTTAAATCGATTATTTTACTGCCAAAAAATTATGAAAAAATTGAAAAATGTGTAGAAATAGGTTCTACCGTTCCAACTTTATTGGAAGAAGATATTTTAAGCATTGAAGAATATATAAAGTTCATAATAAATAATTTCCAATACAAATTTCCTGACACAGAACTTAGCAAAAAGCTTGGAATCAGCAGGAAAAGTTTATGGGAAAAAAGGAAAAAATATGGCATATTCAAACAGAAATAAAATTTTTATAGATAAAGAAGCATGGATAACACTTGCAATGGTTCAAGCGGGGCTTTTCAAACCTATTGACAAATTAATGAATAAAAATGAAGCTCAAAAAGCCGATACACAAAAATTATACAAAAATTCTCACATTCCTTTTTCATTCATACTCGCACCGGCGGGTAAAAGAAATAAAGAAATATTAAAAACAAATCCCAAAAAAATTGATTTATATTGTGAATATACAAAAATAGGCGGAATAGATGTTGAAGAAATATATGAAATTGATCAGCTAAAAAGAGTTGAGGCCATTTATGGAACAAAAGATTCAAAAAATTATCCAAGAGTAGCCAGAACATTAAAAAGACTCGGCAAATATGCTATTGCAGGCAAATATTGGGTAGAAGAAGCGGGAATCCAAAAAAAAATAGATTTAGTAAAAGAAAAAACAAAAAATTTAAAAAATATTGTAGGAATGACCATGCACGCAAAACCTATCCACAGAGTACATGAAAAAATAATGCGTATGGCCATTGAAAAAAATGACGTATTGGTGGTATTTCTTATAAAGAATCTTCATGAAGAAGAAATTCCCTATTCACTGCGATATAACGCATTAAAAACGTTAATAGACAAATATTTTCCAAAAAATAAAATTTTAATAGTTCCTTTGCTTAATACATATATTTTCTCCGGGGTAAATGAAGCGATACTTGATGCTATGATTGCTAAAAATTTCGGATGTAACAAATTTATTATGGGACAGACGCACAAAGGGCTCGGAATTCATTATCAGGCCAATCATTTACATTCTATTTTTGATTCTATGGATATAGACATAACTATAAAAACAATAAACGAATATGTTTACTGCGACAAATGCAAAACAATAGTAAGCGTTAATTCCTGTCCTCACGGAAGTCACCATCACATCAGTTATCACAGTGATTCTATTTTTGAGCTTATTAAAACAGGCCTTATGCCGCCTACAATACTTATGAGAAAAGAAATGAGTGCCAAATATCTTGCGTTTTTATATCCAAACAGATTTAAAAATCTGCAAAAACTATATTATGATATTTCACCGAATAAAGGTCTGATTGAAGAAAGCAAAGAAGAAGATTTTTATGTGGCTTTAATGAAACTGTATCAAACAAGTTCACTTACTTAAAAAGGAGAAAAAATGTACACATTTCTTAAAGGTGTTTTGGAAGGCAAAATACCGGCAGGCTGTTCATAATGAAAAAAATAAACTGGTTTTTGCTGACGGGCTTTTACAGCGGACTGCTTCCAAAGGCACCAGGAACATGGGGCACGGCGGTGGGAACTATAATAGCTTATTTTATTATTGTGTTTTTTCCAAATCCAAATTTAACAATCATATTACTGGCCGTTTTATTTTCCATAATGGGAATAAAATTAGTAAATGTTTATGAAAAGGAAAGTAAAACTCATGATGATAAAAGAATCGTAATAGATGAAATCGCAGGAATATTAATTACCATAGGACTGCTTGGAGACTTAAAACAGGATATGATATTAAAAATAATACTGGCTTTCATTACGTTTAGATTTTTTGATATAAGCAAGCCATCCGTTATAGGAAAAATTGACAAAAAAGTTCCCGGCGGCCTGGGTGTTATGGGAGATGATATTGTTGCCGGGATATTCGCAGCAATACTTTCCGGAATCTGTTATATGGGATATTTAAAAATCAGGGGGCTGTAATAATTCCTCCCTGACATTGTCTGACGCCTATAAATCCGTTTGAATGATCAACGAGTGTTGATAAATCCTTTTTGCATAATCGGTGAAAGTTTAAAT
>CAYPHV010000003.1:0-59248 GCA_964410645.1 uncultured Nautiliales bacterium | reverse complement strand
TAAATGGATAAATTTGCAATAAGTATTTTCCCAGCTAAGAGACAATATATTATGTATGGCCACCGCAAAAAGAAAAGAACTCAAAATCAAACTTGCAAACAATTTTTTTATAAAATTTCTTTTATTAAATTTATTTTCTTGATATCATCTCTTATAATATACTCGATTCCTTCTGTTCCAAATCTTTTGTCATCAACAAAAATATCATATTTTTTTATTAAATATTCTATTTTTTTTGTTTTATTGTAATCAACCGAAAAAGTATATTCAAAAATCTGTTTATAATTAATTAATTCAGCATTTTTTATTGCCGAATTTGCCACATCACTGTAAGCTCTGACAAGCCCCCCTATGCCAAGCAGTACACCCCCGAAATATCTAACAGTTACTACTCCAATATTAATTAAGTCATTTCCCTGCAAAACTTTAAGGGTAGGCCTGCCGCTACTGCCTTTTGGCTCTCCGGCATCAGATGAACCTTCAACAATTTGATTATATTTATTTAAATATCTAAAAGCAGTTACAAAATGACTGGCTTTTGAATGAGACTTTTTTAATCTTTCAAATGTAAAATTAAAATCTTCATAAGGAGTAATAAAAGAAAAAAATTTTGAATTTTTAACTTCCAAAAACGAAGAAGAAATTTTGTTTATTGTTTTCATTAATTAAAAAGCTTGTTTACACTTTCTCTATATATAATTCTTCTGATAACTTCAGCAAACAATTTTGCAGTTGAAAAAACTTTGATTTTCTTACACGATTTTTTAAAAGGTATGGTATCGCTAATTATAACTTCATCCAAAACAGAATTTTTTATTCTTTCAATTGCCGGACCGCTTAGCACCCCGTGAGTTGCATACGCCATTACAGACGATGCATCCTGCTCTTTAAGAGCTTTTGCGGCATGACAGATAGTCCCTGCAGTATCAATCATATCATCTATTAAAATAACATCTTTTCCTTTAACATCGCCTATAATATTCATAACTTCACTTACATTGGCTTTTTCTCTTCTTTTATCAACTATTACCATATCAAGACCCAGTTTACTGGCAAAATATCTGGCTCTTGCAACACCTCCTATATCAGGAGACGCAATTATAGGATTTTTTAATTTCATTTCTTTAAAATAATCAATAAACAAAATACTTCCATAAAGATTATCCACCGGAATATCAAAAAATCCCTGAATTTGTCCCGCATGCAAATCAAGTGTAACAACCCTGTCAATTCCGGCTTTTTCCATCATATTCGCAACTAATTTTGCACTGATAGGAACCCTTGGGGCTGCTTTTCTATCCTGTCTTGCATAACCGAAATAAGGAATAATTGCAGTAATACTGCTCGCACTGGCTCTTCTCATGGCATCTGTAATAATCAATAGTTCCATTAAATTATCGTTTGTGGGAGCGCATGTAGGCTGAATAATAAAACAGTCAATTCCCCTGACACTCTCGCCTATCTGAACATTAATTTCCCCATCGCTAAATCTGTTTACCGTAATTTTACTAAGAGGTCTGTCCAAATAATTCGCAATATCTTGTGCAACTTTTGGATTAGCAGTCCCGCTGAATAATTTAAACTTCATATTTTGCCTTTTTTTTACAAAATTTTAACAAAAAATTCATATAAAGTATAATAAAACCACATATTTTCTCAAATTTTACATTAAGCTTATTTTTAAATTTTTCAAGTTATATAACTTTCTATATAATTATTTAGCTCCTCTTATCCACCCTCCTCCAAGAAGCTTAGCTCCATCATAAAACACACAGGCCTGACCTTTTGCAACTCCAAACGCGGAAGATTTTAAATTTACAACCGCTTTTGTTTTACTTTCCATTTTTATAACTGCCGAAAGTCTGGGTGAACGGTATCTAACCTTTACCTCAGCTTCAAATTTTTTTTCATCAATAAATAAATTAACCCCTTTTAAAAAAATTTGTTTTTTTTCCAAATCTTTTTTTTCCCCTGCTATTATTGTATTTGTTTTAGCATCAATTCCTGTTATATAATGAGGATTATGGGATTTAAAAAGACTAAAGCCTTTTCTCTGGCCTATGGTATAATGGGCATAACCTTTATGAAAACCTATTTTCTGACCTTTTTTATTTATGATTTTTCCTTTTATATTAGGATTAAAATGAATTTTTAAAATATCTATATAACTGCCGTTTATAAAACAAATATCCTGGGATTCTTTTTCTTTTGCTAAATTTTCAAGACCTATTTCTTTTGCAATTTGTTTTATTTCCTCTTTTAAATAATTTCCAAGCGGAAAAATTATTTTTGGCAGCACCTCTTTTTTAACTGCAAATAAAAAATAACTTTGATCTTTGTTTTTATCTTTTGCCGCATAAAGAAATTTTCCGTCATTCTTTACATAATGTCCTGTTGCCGCTTTTTCGCAGGAATATTTATCTAAAAATTTCATAAAGACACCGAATTTAATTTTCTTGTTACACATAGCACACGGATTTGGAGTTGAACCGGATTCATAGCTTTTAACAAAATATTCATAAACTTCTTTTTCAAATTCTTCGCTCACATCTTCAACTACATATTGAAATCCTATTTTTTTACTTAAATATTCAATTTTTTTTAAATTTTCCTGATGATTTACGCCGTTATGCATTTTCATATAAATACCGATTACCTCATATCCTTTTTGTTTTAAGAGATAGGCGCTTACCGCACTGTCAACCCCTCCGCTAATTCCTACCAACACTCTCATTTAAAAAACTCCTTCATAAAAAAAGTATCACAGTCTATATGTGAAAATGCATTATCAAGTTTTTGAAAAAATTTAGGCTCTTTTCTTTCTATGCTTTCTAAAAATTTTTTAATTTTTTCTCTTGCATATGGTTTTTTCCCGCCATTTGCCCTGAATGCAAGACAGCTTTCTTCTGCGGAAATGATTGGAAAATCATTTTTTTCAGCCATATATTTAATCCATTTTTCTCTGAGCTTAATCATAGGCCTTATTACATACAAACCGTTATAAGCCATATATTTAGGTGGCATACTTCTCATAATTCCATTATAAAAAAGACCCATAAAAAAAGTAACCGCCGCGTCATCAAAATGATGCCCAAGGGCGATTTTATTAAATCCGAGTTCTTTCGCTTTCGTATAAAGCGCCCCTCTTCTCATCCTTGCACAAAAGCTACAGGGCGATGAATCAGGACGTTTTTTTTCTTCCAAAATTTTAAAAATGGAAGTTTTATACAAAATATGATTAATTCCAAATTTTTCGCAGTGCTTTTGCAAAGGGGCGTAATCAATACCCGTCCCCGCATCAACAGTAACAGCGGTTAAAGTAAAATCAAAAGGCGCTATTAACTGCATTCTTTTTAAAACATGCACTAAAACAAAACTGTCTTTTCCTCCGCTAAGCCCCACCAAAATTTTATCACCGGGTTTAATAAGCTCAAATTCTCCTTGAGCGTGCCCTACAAATTTGGTAACTTTTTTGGAAAAAAAAATATCCTTAATAGGATTTAATCTGTCGGCCATTAATCAGTATATTCCCTTTATTTATTTTTATATTTATTACCGCTTTATGATTTTTTATTTCTGTCAGATTATTTATATCCGGAAAAACGTTTGAAACAGATTTAATCAGTAAAGGCGTGGTTACAATAGATGCATTTATGCTAGCAAAGCCGATATCGTTATTTTTAATTTTTTCCAAACTGCCGTTTTTGACATTAAAAGTAGTATTAATATCCAAAAATCCAAGCGGGTTTAAAAAGAAAATATCTTTTATTTTAACATTAAATTTCCCGTTAAATCCTTCTTTTAACAGTTTATTTGTAATTTCTTCTGAATTTTCCCCCTGTTGCATTCTGTCATATAAATTTTTATCTATGCCGTTTATTGCAAGAACACTGGTACTTTTTTTTATTTTAAAAAGATTATTTATGTTTATTTCATCACATACGTTTTTAGAGCTAATATTTACTTTTTTATTAATATCCGCTTTATTTTGAGAAGTAAAATTTTTAACTGCCGCATTAAATTTCTGGGTTGACAAATTAACATCGAAATGTATCTGTTGCTGTTTTAAATGGGTTTTATCCTGCAGTAAAGATTTGATATTGTATATCATCAAATTAACCAATTTATTTTTTACAGTAATCAAACCACCGTCATTTTTAAAAAGTTTTGTTTTATTATCAAAAATTCCGTTGAAATTTTTCCAAGAAAATATCATATTGCTTACTGTAATATTATTATCCAAAATTCTATACTTATACGCATTAAAATCAGGCGTAATTACAATAAATTTTAAATTATTTTCCAAAGGTTTAACATCGCTGCCGTCATTCAATACCATTTTTTTAACCACATTAAAAAATTTTACATTTGTAACCGGCAAATTTTTAAATTTTACTTCACTTTGAATAACAACGGACTTAACAATCTGCTGGTCAGTTATATTCCCGGGAATTGTTACGTCAAAAATTCTGTCTGTTGTCAAATAGCTGCTTTTGTCTTTAATTTCTTTTATTTTAATCCCGCGTTGCTGCTGCAAATTTAAAAGCATAGTATTAAACTTGGAATTCATAAGCTTATCAAAAGCAAAAGGCGTAACAATTATCAAAATTAAAAAGGTTAATCCCATTACGAAAATTTTTTGTTTATTCATTAGTTTCCTTTTATTTTCAATTTTCAATTTCTTTTAACATTTCTATTAAAAATCTGGCGCTGAGCTTACTCGAACTTTCCAAAAATTCATCAAAATCAACTCCGGCCCCCTCTTCTGCCGAATCGCTTACAGCTCTTAGCATAAAAAAGGGAATCTTCATATTCCAGCATACACACCCTACCGCGCCGCCTTCCATTTCAATGGCGCTGGCTGCAAATGTTTTTGCAATCCATTCTTTTTTTTCACGGGAGTGAATAAACTGATCACCGCTTGCAACAATTCCTTTTTTTACATTTATCCCGAGTTTTTTCGATACCGTTTTTGCAATACGGTTTAATTCTTTATCGCAGTCAAAATAAATTTGAGATTCGGGAATAAAACCCGGTTTATATCCAAAAACAGTTAAATCCACATCATGCTGAAGTGTTTTAGTGGCAATTATCAAATCACCTATTTTTAAATCTTTATCAATTGCACCCGCCACGCCGCTAAAAAGCACAATATCAGCATTAAATTTTTCGATTAAAACGGTTGCGGTCATTGCTGCGTTAACCTTGCCTATTTTACTGTATGCCAATACCAGTTTTTTATTTTGAAATGTGGCCAAATAATATTTATTATTGGCATACTCTATTGTTTCTTTTACTTTAACCTGTTTTAAAATAGGCCCGAGTTCTTCCCTCATAGCACACATAACAGCTATCATCAGTTCTTCCTTAAATAATATTTTTGCATATTTGTTAAATGATGGTTAAGAGAACATTCTATCAGTTCTTCTTTAAAATAATCAGCTTTTACTTCTACTTCACCTTTTGGATTAATAAGCATAC
Organism: uncultured Nautiliales bacterium; assembly: GCA_964410645.1. Taxonomy (GTDB): domain Bacteria; phylum Campylobacterota; class Campylobacteria; order Campylobacterales; family Nautiliaceae; genus JALTBU01. The sequence goes on along the minus strand of CAYPHV010000003.1, from coordinate 53,767 downwards.
TTCCTCCCCAAAATCCAAGACCGTCTTCAAACCCTACCCTGTTACAAAAAGCTACATATCCGCCGCTTAAAATTGCCATATTTTTTAAAACCGCTTCCCATTGCTCTTCTATCAGCAGTTTATTATTTTTAAATTCCCTGGCCGGAGAAGCTGCAATTACTATATTCAAATCCTGTTTGACTTTACTTACAAAATTCATAGTATCTCCGCTAAAAACATCTTCACAGATAAACATTGAAGTTTTACCAAATTTTGTATTAAAAGTGTTGAATTCTTTTCCGTTAAAAAAAAATCTGCCCTCTTCAAAGACTCCGTATGTCGGCAAATGCACTTTATTATGAATATGCAGTTCTTTTCCTTTATATATTGCGCTGTTGTAAATTTTACCCTCTTTTTTTATAGCCGCACCAAATACCACATCTTTATCAAAAGACAGATTTTTAAAAAATTCTTCTTCAAATGCGTCTTCAAGCAGGGCATCTTTTATTTTGTATCCATTCATACTAAGTTCTGGAAATACTATCAAATCCGCATCAGATTTTTTTATATATTCCAAATGTTTATCCAAATTATCAACACTAAGTTTCGGTCTTATTTGAGCAAGGGCCAATTTCATAAAGACAACACTTTCTCCATTGAATTCATATCGGTTACAGGATATGTTTTTTTCTTAGTTATTTTTCTGTTTATCCCCGTTAACACTTTTCCTCCAAATTCTAAAAATCCGTCAACTTCATTTTCATAATTTTTAATAGACTGTTTATAAAGAACAGGCCTGGTAAGCTGAACAGGAAGCACTTCAAGAGCCTCTTTTTTAGTGGTATATTTTTTTGATGTTACATTACTTACAACAGGGGCAAATTCATTTTTTAAATATTTTTCCAAAAGCTTTCTTAAAGGACAGACAGCGTTTTCAAGCAAAGGCGAATGACTGGCAACACTCATATTAAGAAGTATCACCCGTTTAGCCCCTGCATTTTTGAACGTTTCTTCAATTTTTTCCAAATCGCTTTTAATACCCGAGAGAACTATCTGTCCGTCACTGTTATAATTTGCAGGATATACTCTTAAATTACTTTGTTTACATATTTTTTCGACCGCCTCATCATTCATTCCAAGTATAACCATCATAGACCCAGCCTCTTTTTTAAAAGCCTGATTCATAAGTTTTCCCCTCTCATACACAAGTTTAACGGCATCTGAAAGTTCAAGCCCTCCGGCTGCGTATAAAGCACTGAATTCTCCGAGCGAATGACCTAAAAAAAATTCAAATTCCAGGCCCCCGCTTTGTTTAAAAAGAGTATACGCCACCGCACTGTATAATAAAATTGCAGGCTGGGTATATTCTGTTTTATTAAGGTCTTCATTTTCTTCAAACATTAGTTTCTTAAAATCTATTTTTATGGCGTCACCTGCCTCTTCAAACATCTCTTTTGCTTTCGGTGAATTCTCATAAAAATCTTTTCCCATACCCACAAACTGGCTACCCTGTCCAGGAAAAATAGCTCCAAGTTTCATGGCAATCCTTTTTTTATAAAATTATATCAAGTTTACAAATTCCATATTCCATATGCAGCCTGTCCTACGCTTATACCCCCGTCATTTATAGGAATTTTAGAATTAAAATAAACATTTTTAAGTTTTTTAAAAACAAGTTTCATTAAAGTTTTATTTTGAAAAACCCCTCCTGTAAGAATCACGGGCAAATCATAATTTTTTGCTGTTTTTTCTATTAAATTGGCAAGAGAATTTAAAAATACACTTGAAATCAGTTCTAAATTTCCCCTGTTTTTTGCAGCAAAATTTAAAAGCGGAACAATATCTATTTCTTCATCTGTTCCCAAATCAATATACTTTTTAATATTTTCATTATAATATTTTTCGATTAAAAGACCTGAAAATCCCTCATATTCGTTCCTTTCACAAAATCCTCCGAGAAAAGCTGTCATATCAAATACTCTTCCGGCTGATGAAGTAAGCGGAAAATCGGCATTTTTAAGTGTTTTTGCCAATTTATAATTTTTATAATTTTGGGCTATTTTATCGTCAATTAAACCAACAGCCATATTGGCAGGATTTTTGATGGCATTCTCTACACCTATAAGTTTAAAATATTTAATATGACGGCGTCTTTCATAAGTGTGTCTGTTTACAGTAAAAACTTCTCCGCCCCATATGCTTCCGTCATCTCCTAGTCCGGTACCGTCAAAAGCAAAAGCTAAAAAATTGCCTTTTAAATTATATTCCAGCATTACACTTAAAATATGGGCGAAATGATGCTGAACTTGAATCATCTTTTTATTTTGTTTTTTAGCCCACTTTACAGATTCATAATATGGATGTTTATCACAGATGATAATATCTTCGTCAAAATTATAAAGCCTTTTGAATGTATTTATTGTTCTTTCAAAATATTTGGTAGAATCAACGGTATTTAAATCCCCAATATGCGGAGAAAGAATTAAATTATCTTCAAAAGCCAGTGTTATAGTAGATTTTTGATTCGCGCCCAAGGCCAAAATTTTTTGTTTTGATGTATCCGTTTTTATACTAAACGGAGCAAATCCCCTTGCAAGCCGCATTGTTATAGTTTTATTGTCAAAAGTTTCGGTTACACTGTCATCGCATGCATTTATAATATCCCTGTCATAATCCAAAATGAAATCTACCACGTTTCCCAATTTTTTAATTAATTCACCGCTGTTTGTGATTATAGGTTCGTTCGAAATATTTGCACTTGTAGCAACTATCGGATTATCCAAAAAATCAAACAAAAGATAATGAACGGGGGTATAAGGTAAAAACACACCGTATCTGTTTATATCCGGAGCAATTCCTTTCAACTCTTTTAGTTTTTCAACAATTACAATCGGTCTGTTGTTTGAAAGAATTAACTCTTTTTCTTTTTCACCGAATTTGGCATATTTTTTTATCATTTCAATATTTTTAAACATCATGGCAAACGGTTTATATTGTCTTCTTTTTCTTCTTCTAAGTTCATTTACGCTTTCTTCCAAAGAGGCGTCGCATACCAGATGAAATCCTCCAAGACCTTTAATCGCGACAATTTTACCTTCTTTTATTTTTTTAGCAATAAATTTTATTTTTTCTATTTCTTCTTTAAATTTAATTTCTTCCCATTTATTATTTTTCATTTTACATTTTACATTTAATTTAGGCCCACACTCGTAGCAGCTGATAGGCTGTGCATGATATCTCCTGTCCATTGGACTTATATATTCTGCTTCACACTTTTTGCACATCTTAAATTTTTTCATAGAAGTATTTTTTCGGTCATATGGAATGTTTTCGATTATAGTATATCTTGGACCGCAGTTTGTACAATTTATAAAAGGATATAAATATCTTCTGTTATTTTTATCATACATTTCTTTTAAACAGTCTTCACAAACTGAAATATCTGGAGAAATAAATGTTGTTTTAGATGAATTTTGAGAAAATTTTATTTCAAAACTGTTAAATCCGGCATTTTCTAAAAATTTAATATCTATTTTTTCAATTTTGGATAAAGGAGGTTTTCTTGTTTTAATAGATTCTATAAATTCATTCAAATTTTCACCTTCTGCTTCTATAATTACACCACTTCCCGTGTTTAGTACATATCCGTTTAGATTAAATTCCTTTGCCAATTTATATACAAAAGGTCTAAAACCAACACCCTGTACTATTCCTTCTATAAAAATTTTTGCTCTCAAAATATACCTTTTTAAAGAAAATTATAACAAATATAAAAGGAGGGAAAAATAAAAAAGGAGAAAAAATGAAAAAGCTTTTGAGCAATATTTGAGCAATAAAAGTATAATACAATATAATTAAAATAAGGTTAAAATGTAAAATTTTTATTTAATTTTGATTTTTTTATATTGTAATGCACAATTAACGAACGATATCTTCAACTTTTAACTTATATTTGTTAAATCTAAATTCTGCTTCTTTAAGGTAATAAAAAAAATTATTTTTATTTACACCGTTAAATTTTGTAATAAAATTTTCAAAATATTCCCAAAAAAGTTTTATATTTTTTTTCTCATAAATTTTAATAATTCTATTTTGTCTAAGAATTGAATGTATCTCATTTACATCTAAATTATCATAATTTTTCATATCACTGAGCAATATATTATAAATCTTATCTCCGTAATCTATAGTTAAAAAATTTTGTGCCTTATATATTGAATCTATATTTTTTTTATTTGTTTTCGGAATATAAAGATATTCTTCAAATTCCTTTATTTCCTGCTTTTTTAAAAACTCATTTTCACATTTCATAGTAATAACTTTTCTTATATGTTTTATTTCTTTAACCACTGTGGCATAAGAAATATTATATTTTTCAGCAATTTTTTTAGGCACCAGTTCATCCAAAAATCCTTTCAATATCTGCGCTTTTCTCTCTAATTTTTTAGGAGAAAATTTTCTTTTACATTTCGCACATTTATAATACCCGTTTTTAAGTTTATATAAAATATAATGACCGCAATAGATACAGCTCATTTTTATCCTTTATTTTAAGCTAATATTAAGAATAATGAATTATAATTCGTTTGAACTTTTTAGAAAATCCCTTTCCTTTTTTCCTCAAACAAAATTTTAGTTCCATAATTATACAAGAAAAAATAAATTTTAAGTCTTTTTTAAGTTTATATTTTATAATGTCATTGACCATTTTAAAAAATCCCTTCTTTTGGGGATATAAATTAATTTAAAGGAGTTAATATGTTTAAAAAAATAATTTTAATTTTAATTAGTTTTGTAACAGCATTTTCACTAACAATTAAAGATTCACTGGGAAGAGTTGTAAACATATCAGATAATGTAAGTAGAGTTATTGCCATAGGCCCCGGTGCTTTGAGACTGGTTATTTATATGCAAGGTAGTAATAAAGTTGTAGGTATTGAAAAAAAAGAAAAATCTTCTTTTTATCATTTAAAACCTTATATGCTAACTCATCCAAAGCTTGCAAAACTTCCGGTAATTGGAATGGGCGGGCCAAATCCAAATCCAGATTTGGAACAAATTATTGCTTTAAAACCGGATGTAATTTTTGCAGGATATATTAACACTTCTCAAGCTGATAATATTCAAAACAAAACACATATTCCAGTAATTGTATTGAGTTATGGAAAAATAGGAACATTTGCAAATGATAAATTATTTTATTCTCTAAATCTTATCGGAAAAATTATTCACAATAAAAAAAGAGCTGAGAAATTAAAAGAATTTTTAACTAAAACAAATAAAGATTTGAAAAATAGAATTTCAAAAACAAATAAAAAAATTTATATCGGAGCAGTTGCTTTTAAAGGAATCCACGGTATAACATCTACAATGCCTAATTTTCCTCCTTTTAAGTTAATTGGAATAGAAAATGTAATTAAAGCAAATGCAAAATCTCAGGTTTTTATTTCCAAAGAAGCGTTATACAAAGCAAATCCGGATATTATATTCTTAGATGAATCAGGCTTGAAAATAGTAAAAAAAGAAATTAGAAATTTTAAAAATTTAAATGCAATAAAAAATCATGAAGTTTATGGTGTTTTGCCATACAATTTGTATATGACAAACATAGCAACGGCTTATGCAGATACTTATTTTATAGGAAAAGTTGTATTTCCGGATAAATTTAAAAATATAAATCCTATAAAAAAAGCAAATGAATTATATAAATTTTTACTTGGAAAACCTTGCTATCAACAAATGGCCAGATTTTTCGGCGGTTTTAAAAAATTGGAGCTAAATGAATAAAAAAATATTATTATTTTTTATTCTGTTGATTATTTTAGTCTTTTTTTCATTAAAGATAGGTGATTTTACTGTTTCTTTAAAAGATTTGTTTTTACATAATCAAAATCATTTTATTCTTTTTAACATAAGACTTCCGAGAATTTTGAGTGCAATAATTTGTGGAGCAAGTTTAGGTATTGCCGGTACTGTTATGCAAACAGTATTAAAAAATCCCTTGGCTTCCCCTTTTACTTTGGGCATTTCCCACGGGGCACTATTCGGGGTCAGTATAGCAGTTGTTTTTTTTAATAATATGTTTTTAATTGAAAGTGCTTTTTTAGGCGCACTGAGCGATATGATTTTTATATTGCTTTTTGGGATAATGAAAAATTTTGCAGCCGAATCACTGATTTTGGCAGGTGTTGCTTTTAGTGCCCTTTATTCTTCCGGCAGTATGTTTTTACAATATTTTTCCGATGAAACACAACTTTCAGCTATAATTAATTGGAGTTTTGGGGATTTGGGAAGAGGTAATTTTCAAGAATTAATTGTTTTAGGAACTATGTTTTTAGTTTTTTTTATATTTTTTTATTTAAAATCCTGGGATTTTAATGCTCTTAATATAAAAGAATCTGAAAACATAGGGGTTAATAAAAATAAAATTTTATTTGTTTCTTTAATTTTGGTAACAATTTTGACTTCAATCTGCGTGGCATATTTCGGAATTATAGGTTTTATAGGTTTAATAGCTCCACATATTGCAAAAATAATATTAAATAATTCAAATTTTAAATATATTTTTCCTTTAAGCGCTGTCATTGGAGCTATTTTACTACTTATTGCAGATGATGTTTCAAGAACCATTCTTTCTCCTGTGGTTATTCCGGTTGGAATTTTTACATCTTTTATCGGTGCTCCTATATTTTTGTATCTATTGTTTAAAAGTCACAGGAGATAAAATGAAATTAAAAATAAATAGTCTAAATTTTTCTTATAAAAGTTCAAAAATATTACAAAATATTACTTTTGGAGCTAAAAAAGGAGAAATGGTTTCTATTTTGGGAAAAAACGGAGCCGGAAAATCCACATTGCTTAAAAATATAGCAAAAATATTAAAACCTTTAAAAGGTACTGTTTATTTAAATGAGAAAGATTTAAACAAATTAAAATTAAAAGAATTTGCCAAAACAGTCGGCTATGTATCTCAAAAAAACGATATTACCGATTTGAATGTATATGATTATTTAATGCTTGGAAGAAAACCTTATTTTAATTTTTTTCCCAAGAAAAAAGATATTGATAAAGTAAATGAAATAATAGAAAAACTGGATTTAAATAATTTTAAAAGTAAAAATATAAATGAGTTAAGCGGAGGAGAATTTCAAAAAATTGCAATTGCCCGGGCTATTGTGCAGGAGAGTAAAATATTATTACTTGATGAACCAACAAATAATCTTGATTTAAAAAATCAAATAGAAATACTTAATCTTATAAAACAAATTACAAAAGAGAAAAAATTAATAACCATAATTATTATCCATGATATTAATCTTTCTTTGAAATATTCAGATAGATTACTTTTTATGAAAGACGGTATAATTAAATATGAATGCAAAAAAAATGAAATAAATGAAAAAATTCTAAAAGATATTTATAATGTTAATGTAGATATTTGCTTTTATAAAGACTTTCCTGTAATTATCTGCTAATTTTAGTTCCATAATTATATAAGAAAAAAGAATATTTAAGTCTTTTTTAAGTTTATAAGTTATAATTCAATTACAAAAAAATAAAAGGAGTTAAAATGCATATACCTGATGGTTATCTTTCCCCTACAACTGTTGCTGTAAGTTATGCGATAATGGTGCCTCTGTGGGCATACGGATTTAAAAAATTAAAAGAAACACTGGATGAAAAAACCCTGCCACTGCTTGGGACATTAAGTGCTCTCAGTTTTTTAATTATGATGTTTAATGTGCCTGTTCCTGGAGGAACTAGCGGTCATGCAATAGGAACGGCCCTGATCGCTATAATGTTTGACCCCTGGATTGCTTTTATTTCTGTTTCGTTTGTTTTATTAATCCAAGCGGTAGTGTTTGGAGACGGCGGAATAAGTACCTGGGCTGTAAATTCGTTTGATATGGCGTTTATTGCCGCATTTGTTGGTTATTATGTTTTTAAGTGGTTACAAAACAAAACAAAATTTGCACCGTTTTTAGCCGGATATATTTCTATTAATGTAGCCGCTTTCAGCGATTCTATAATTCTCGGAATTCAACCGATATTTTGGCATACTGCCACCGGACATCCTCTGTATTTTCCATTTGGACTTAGTGTGTCAATTCCCGGTATGATGGCAGCGCATTTAGGAGTTTTCGGGGTGGTAGACGGTGTATTTACACAAATTGTTTATTCTTTTCTTAAAAAAAGAGAAAAAAAACAGGAGGCTGCGGCATGAATAAAAAAGTAAAAATTGCTTTGATATTTTTGGGTATAATGATAGCTTTGGTACCTCTTGGACTTTTAACAAGCGCACCCGCTTTTGGGGAATGGGATCCGAGTTATTATAAAAAAACATTAGGATTTGTTCCAAAAGGACTGGCTAATTTTCCACAATTGGCCCATCCTTTGCTTCCGGATTATTCTCTTCCGGGGGCGAATGATGTAGTAGGATATTATATAAGTGCAATAGTTGGAAGTATTGTTGTTTTTGCAATTTTATTTTTGATAGGAAAATTTATTGTTAAAAATAAAAAAAATAATAATAGCTAGAATATTTTTTATTCTAACTTTTTTTCTTTTACTCAGTTTAAAACATATTGAATTTATATCAGTCGGTATATTATTCTTATGGATTGTTTCTTTTAAAAAAATCTTCAGATTTAATATAAGAGTAATAAAATCGATTATTGTTTTTAATTCAGGTGTCAGTTTAGGCTATATTATAATGGCTTTTATTGAGCATTTTTCTCCGTGGCACTATATTTTATATATTAATCTTAAAGTTTATTCCCTTACATATTTTGTTTTCTGGTTTTTTGCTACAATTTCTCCCGTACAGTTTATGGCTTTTTCAAAAGATTTGGGATATTTAACAACGATTACACTTTCCCAGATTTTTTCTTATAAAAAAACTTACGAGGATTTTAAACTGGCATTTAAAAGCAGGGTTTTAAAATTAACGGATAAAGACCCTAAGTTTATAACAAGAACATTTGAATTTTTTTTAAATAAAGCATTATATGATGCAAACGAACGGACGCTTGCCATGAAAGCCAGAGGATTTTTTGACAATAAAAAGTAAGAAAACAGGAAATAAAAATGCAAAATTTAATTAGTTTAAAAAATATTACATATTATTATGAGGATTATCCGGCAGTTGATCAGGTAAGTTTTGATATTAAAAAAAACGAAAAAATATCCTTACTCGGAAACAACGGGAGCGGTAAATCTACACTTCTTAGAATTTTAGCAGCACTTTATTTCCCTAAAAAAGGCGAATATTATTTTGAAAATAAAAAAGTTAATAAAAAATTGGAAAAAAAAATACGGCCTAAAATAGGTATATTGTTTCAAAATCCCGATTCTATGATTTTTAATCCGACTGTTTATGACGAAATAGCATTTTCGCTCAAAGAATTCGGATTTGACCATATTGAAGAAAGGGTAATGGAAATTTCTAAAAAATTCGGAGTAGAAAAATATCTTAAAAAATCTCCGATTAATTTAAGCGGAGGAGAAAAACAAAAAGTAATGTTGGCTTCCATTTTGGTTTATGAGCCTGAAATTTTATTTTTGGACGAACCTACAACCGCTATGGATCCGAAAACAACCGGCTGGTTTATTGATTTTTTATTAGAACTTGATAAAACTATTATTCTGGCAACTCATGATTTGAGTGTTGCTTATGAAACAACCGACAGGGCAATTGTATTAAATGAAAATCATAAGAAAATTTATGACGGAGATATGGAAAAACTTATGGACGATGTTGAAACATTAATCAATGCAAATTTAATACATAAACATAAACATAAACATAAAAAATTTATTCACTCACATTATCATATGCATTTTTGATATAATATAAAAACTTAAACAAAGGAGTAAATATGCATACAAAATGCGGATGCAAAACTCATGATGAACATAATCATAAGCATGAGCATAAAAAAGAATTAATAAACGAGGACATAAAAAACAATCCTCAATTAAGCCACAAAGTAAAAGTTATAGAAAAAATTTTAAGTAAAAACAATGCAATGGCGGATGAAATAAGAGCTGATTTTGATAAATACAAGATTACCTGTTTTAATATGATGAGCTCTCCCGGAAGCGGTAAGACAACAACACTTGAAAATCTGGTGGGTATTCTACCTTTTAAATTTGCGGTAATTGAAGGAGATTTGGAAACCAACCGTGATGCAGACAGAATCAGAAATAAAGGGATCTGGTCTTTTCAATTACAAACGGGAAGAGCCTGCCATTTGGATGCCGGAATGGTAAAAAAAGCCCTGCCTCACTTTCCATACGAAGATACAGAAGTAGCTTTTATAGAAAATGTGGGAAATTTAGTGTGTCCTGCAAGTTATGATGTAGGGGCACATTACAATATGGTGTTTGTCAGTGTGCCTGAAGGCGATGACAAAATAGAAAAATATCCCGTAATGTTCAGAAGAGCTGATATTATCGTTATTACAAAATGTGATACGCTTAATTTTTTTGATTTTGATATAGAAAAAGCTAAAGTTGCTGCCAATAAACTTAAACCGGGCGTTCCGATAGTACTACTTAACAATAAAACAGGCGAAGGTCTTGATAAAATAATTAACTGGATTAGTGAAAAAAGAAAAGAGCATTTAAGTAAATTATAAATGTTGATGAATGCTAAATTTATTTAAAATTCAAAATTAAAGGAGTGGATATGTGTTTAGCAATACCAAGTAAGGTAATAAAAATTGATAAAAATAATATAGCGGAAGTTGATACTCTGGGAGTAAAAAGAAAAGTCAACCTTGATTTAATTCAAGAAGAAATTAAACCGAATGATTATGTGTTAATTCATGTGGGATACGCTATAAACAAAATTGACGAAAAGTTTGCCCTTGAAAGTATTGAAGTATATAAACAGTTAGCCGAAGCTTCAATGAAAGATGAAAATCTTATTCAGCCTGAAGTACTGGTACACGAAAAAGGACCTCTTTTATACAAACCTAAGGAGACTAATAATGAATAAATTGAGTTTAAAAGATTTATATTTTAAATTTAGAGATCCAGATACCATCAAGGCTATCAGTAAATTGATTCACAAAGAAGCAAAAAAATTAAAAGAACCTATGAAAGTTATGGAAATATGCGGAGGTCATACGCATACAATAATGAAATACGGAATACCACAGCTTTTACCTGAAAATATAGAATTTATTCACGGTCCCGGATGCCCGGTATGTGTAATGCCAAAAGAAAGAATTGATCATGCTATTACATTAGCCAAACAAAAAAATGTTATTTTAGCCACCTTAGGAGATATGATCAGAGTCCCAGGAAGCAAATCAAGCTTGGCAAAAACAAGAGCTGAAGGATTTGATGTAAGAGCTCTTAATTCAACTTTTGATGTTTTACAACTTGCAAAAGACAATCCTAATAAAAAAATAGTATTTTTTGCAATAGGTTTTGAAACCACAACTCCAATGACGGCAGCTTTAATGCAAAGAGCTTTTAAAGAAGGCGTTCACAATATTTATTATCATATAAATCATGTATTAACTCCTCCGCCGATGAAAGCCATAATGGACAGCGGTGAGGCAAAAATCAATGCTTTTATTGCACCCAGTAATGTAAGCGTAATTATTGGAGCCAAAGCTTATAAATTTTTGGTCAAAAATTATAACACTCCGGTAGTAGTAGCCGGATTTGAACCTGTAGATGTTATGGAAAGTCTTTTAATGCTCGTTAAACAGAAAATCAATAATCAACCAAAAATTGAAAATCAGTATACAAGAGCGGCCACATGGGACGGAAATGTTTTTGCACAGCAAATTACCCAAAAATATATGAAAATCAGAGATAAATTCCGATGGCGCGGTTTGGGAGACATACCGTTTTCAGCGCTTAAACTGAAAGATGAATATTCTGAGTTTGACGCGGAAAAAATTTACGCGGATATTTTGCCGACTAAACCTATTGACGATCACAAACTTTGTATTTGCGGTAAGATTTTAAAAGGTCTCGCAAAACCAACTGATTGTAAACTTTTCGGCAAAGCATGCACGCCTTCAACGCCTTATGGAAGCTGTATGGTAAGCGATGAAGGTGCCTGCAATGCATATTATAGATACGGAAGAATAAATACAAAAGATAAAACAAGGAAAAAAAATGAATATAGATAAATTAACATTAGCTTATGGTGGAGGTGGAGAAGAAACAGGAGAATTAATAAAAAATTTATTTTATAAAAATTTTTCGAATAAAGTATTGGAAAGTGCAGAAGATGCGGCAGTTTTGGACATAAGTGGAAAAATAGCTTTCACAACAGACTCTTTCACTATTTCACCTCTTTTTTTTAACGGAGGAAATATCGGCAAGCTTGCTATTGCCGGAACATGCAATGATTTGGCAATGATGGGTGCAAAGCCTGAATTTCTAAGCTGCGGTTTTATGATAGAAGAAGGGCTTGAATACAGTGTATTGGAAAAAATAGTAAAAACTATGGGAGATGAATTAAATAAAATCGGGGCAAAAATTGTCTGCGGAGACACAAAAGTTGTCCCAATAGGAAGTGTTGATAAAATATTTATTAATACCAGTGGAATTGGAACAGTTAAACAAGATGATATCAGCGCTCATAATCTTAAACCAAATGACGTAATTCTAATCAACAGAGACATAGGAAGACATGGCAGTGTAGTTATGGCAAATAGATACAAAGTAGAAACCGAGCTTAAAACAGATTGCAAATTATTGTGGCCTGAAGTAAAAGCTTTAATAGACGGGGGAATTGATATAAGAGCTTTAAGAGATGCTACAAGAGGCGGATTGAGTGCTGTTTTAAATGAGTTTAAAGATGCAAGCAATATAGGAATAGAAATAAATGAGGAAAAAGTTCCAGTATCTGACGAAGTTGTGGGACTTTGTGAAATTTTTGGTTTTGAACCGTTGGATTTAGCCAATGAAGGCACTTTTATTTTGGCAGTGAAAGAAAAAGACAAACAAAAAGCTTTGGATATATTAAAAAAATTTAATGAAAACGCTTCTATAATAGGCAAAGTAGTAGAAGGAGACAAAGTTGTATTAAAATCAGCATGGGGTAGTCAAAGGTATATTGGACTTCCAAAAGGTGAATTATTACCAAGAATATGCTAAGGAAAAATATGCAAAAACAAAAAGAAATAGTAAATATGTTCGATTCAATTGCTAAAAGTTATGATTTAGTCAATAGAGTTTTAAGTTTTGGAACTGACAAAAAATGGAGAAAAACTGCAATAAAAGAAACATTTAAAAATATAAATAAAAATAAAATAAAAATACTTGATGTTGCATGCGGTACAGGGGATATGATAAGAAATTTTTTAAAATATTCAAAAGAACTCGATAAAAATATTGACATAAAAGGCTTAGATCCAAGTCATGAAATGCTAAAAAAAGCAAAAGAAAAATTACCAAATATTGATTTTATTTTAAGTTATGCAACAAATATACCCTTAAAAGATAACAGTGTAGATATAGTCAGTATTTCATTTGGCATAAGAAATGTACTTGAAATACAAAAAGCTATAGATGAATTTTATAGAATATTAACGCCTGGAGGACTTTTATTAATTTTGGAATTTACTAAAGCAGATAAAAAAAGTTTATTTAGAAAATGCGTTGATTTTTATACTCATAAATTTTCACCGATTATTGGAGGAACTATCAGCAAGAATAAAAAAGCATATGAATATCTTCCGAATTCAATAGAGAAATTTTACACAAAAAATATGCTTTGTGATATCATAATGAAAAGCGGATTTAAAATAAAAAAAGCAGAAAATTTTAATTTTGGACAAGTTAGTATGATAATTGCCCAAAAATAAATTTATTTTACCATTTTATTTATAATGGCATTTCCCAAAGCTTCAACTCCTCCGCTCATTTGAAGTGCTTTTGGAGTAAAAACCGGATAATTTTTTTCTATATAAGAATATATTTTATTTAAAAATTCACCCCTAAATAAATCTCCTACTATTATAGCTCCATTCAAATGATTATCTCTATGAAACATTTCATATTGATTGGATAAAAATTCGGCAAAACTTTCTATAACGCCAAAACTTAATATATCATTGTCTACACCTGCAAGATTAAAACTCATAGCCGTTCTGATTACATATAAAGGATTCAAATTGTTTTTATTCATTTTATAGTCAATTCTCGGACCTTTTTTTGTCATAGCTTCATTCGCAAATTTAATGAGTTTTTCAAACCCTTCATCAATATTATCTGCCATTCCCAAAATAATGGCAACAATTCCCCACAAATAATATATTCCTTTTTTATCGCTTTTTATATTTGAATTTAAAGCATGCTCAAACAATTGAGGCCGTTTTTCTCTAAAATTTTTAATAAGTTTCGGGCCTGTTTTGTTCATTACTCCTATTTGATTAAAAATTTCTTCAGTATTATTAAAATAAAATTTAAAATCGATATACTCTACAAGACCGAATTTAGGAGAATTAATTAAAATTTTATTTTCATTTTTATAAAAACAAAAGCCCATAATATTTTTATTTTCAAGTTCCCATTCATTCATAACGCCATAAAATCCCGCAAATACCGGTTTTGTTTCATCCGCATCAATATTTCCGATATTTTCTTTTGTATCTATTATTCCGTTTTTATATACATAATCTTTATATTTTCCAGAAGTATTTATATTCTTTTCAAATTTAGGAATAATACCTCTATCACCTTTTTCTATAAGAATATCTTTATTTGTACTATCGGTTACTACCGCAAATAATGGTTTTTCCACTTTCACTTCAAAATTTAAATCGGTTGGATTTTTACATTTTTTAAATCCTAAAAGCTGAAAATTTCCAGCTTCAAATAAAAGTTCGCTAACCATACAATCCGGAAGTTTTACATGGTAAGCCGGAGCACTAATTCCATAAGTTTTTTTAAATTCAGGATTTGTTTTTAACACAATAAAAGGTTTTTCAATACTGGCCAATGCTTTCGCATCGCCTTCAAAGCTCATAAAATATTTTGCAATATTTGCCAAATCTCTCGCAATTATAAATTCTGCATTTTCCAAGTTTTCATTGACTTCATATGCTCCATTCATTGTTTGAATAGAAATTTTTCCTTCTTTTTTCAATTTTTCTGCCAAATTATCAAAAAATAATTTCCCATTCTCAACTTCACATTTTTTGTTTACTTTGTATCCGCATACATCACAATGATGAAACATATCGAAATAATGCTGATTACTGGGGTCTTTAACTTCTCTTAAACATTTGGGACAAGGAGGCAGAGAAATATTGGGGAAATTTCTATCAAGATCGTTTTTAAATTCATCTGTAACTTCTGCGTTCAAAGAATTTAAGAAAATACTCAAAGGAAGTTCACTTGCCAATTTTTTTGAAAAATTTTCCAGCTCTTCTTTTTCTCCTTTAATATATGCATATAAATTTGTCAAATCTCTGCTTAAACCTAATTCCATATTCATACTCTTTGAGAGTTTTATTAAAATTTTTTCAATAACCCCATTATTCGCAGTTTCATTAAATATAAATTTTAAAATCATATTTTTTCTCCTATTTCCAAGCCTCTTAATGATTCTTCAGGCACCCCTAATTTATATGATAATCTCGCAATTTTTTGAAGATCTGCTTTAGGATTTTTAATATTTGCACTAATACCTAATTTTTCAAGTTCTGTCATTAAAATTTTTTCCATTAATTTAGCAGCTTTTTTTATAGGCTCAGTAATTGTAAATGTTGTATTTTCTCCTATTACATAAGGAACAACGCCTATAATGTTAGTATCAGGCAAATCTCCCATTATATATATCATTTCTAATGTTTCAAGCATTTCAACTTCATGTGCACTTCCATGCCAACTGACACATTCAGGAACTTTCAAAAAATTAAAAAAATAAACATCTCCGATTTTTCCGTTATCAACATCAACAGTATCAAATACAAATACTTTATCATACTCCACTATAATTGGAATTAATCTTTGAGCCAATGTTCCACCGTCAACAAAATCAACTTGATGTTCACCTTTAAAATTATATTTTTCATTCAAATAATTTGTTAAATGAACACCTATTCCTTCATCACCAAATAAAATATTACCTATTCCTAAAACCAAAATCTTCATTTTCTTCCTTTCAAAAAATAAATTATTTATTTATCTTTTGAAAAAAAAGAAAGGGGATTAAAATAGGATTAATGACTTTCGTCTTCTTTTTCCCATTTCATACCGCTAAAAATTGCATCCATTGAACCATTTTTACCAAACACACCATTCCATACTGCCATATAAATATGTATAAATACAGTAATTATAATTAGCCACATAAAAATATGATGCCAAAGTCTTACGTATGCAAGTCCGCCAAATATAGATTCTACAAATTTGGCAAACGGATATAACGCACCGCCCAATCCTTGATGATAAACTTCGGCATATAAAGCAAGACCGGTAATTATAATTCCGTAAAAAACCACATATAGTAAAGTATATGCCCAAAATTGTAATGGATTATAAGCGCCTTTTAGATGCGGATGTTTAGACATCAATACATAATATCCGATTTGTTTAAAAGTTAATTTAATATTAAACGCATCTATCAATGATCTTCTTTCATTTTTAGCTTCTTTAAAAAAGAAAAAATAAATTGTTTTATATAAAACAGCACCGATCATAACAAAACCAAATATAATATGCCATTCTCTAATGTAAGCTTGAACAAATCTTGTCGGTTCAGGCGATACATTACTATATGTAATAAATGGATTTGCGATATAAAAGCCTGTTGCAATTAAAGCAAAGATGGCAATTGCTCTAATCCAGTGTTGCCACCTGTATCCTGCAGAAAATTCTATTCCGCCAAGATAATTTCCCATTGTTTTTAAAAATTTCATTTGTGCCTCCTTAGCATGCACCGTAAAGTGGATCTACTTTGAATTCACCAAGTTTTTTACCTTTAACATCCATTACATGCACCGCGCATGCAATACATGGATCATAGGAATGGATATTTCTTATAATTTCCAACGGTTTAGCAGGATCTGCCAATTTCATACCGATTAAATTATGTTCATAAGCACCTTTTTTACCGTTTCCATCAACCGGACCCGCATTCCAAGTAGAAGGAACTACCGCTTGCCAGTTTTCAATTACACCATCTTTAATTCTACACCAGTGACTAAGCATTCCTCTTGGAGCACCTCCAATAAATCTACCTTTATACTCTTTACTTTTATCTATTGTATATGGTGCAACAGTACTTTGATCAACTTTAAGATTTTCAACCAAATTATTAAATGCCACTATGCCATAATCGGCAAGAACTTTAGCTTGTAGCATTCTTGCAGCAGTTCTTCCAAGAGTTGTAAATAATGCACTCGAAGGAAGACCAGTCTGAGTTAAAAATTCATCAACAACTTTTTTAACTTTCGGATTACCTTTTGCATAGTTAACTGCTATAGAAGCCAATGGTCCTACTTCCATTGGTTCTTTGCCATATCTTGGAGATTTAATCCAAGAATATTTACCGTTAGGATTAACAACTTTGGTATCAACCATTTCACCTTTTCCATTTACACTTTTACCATCTACATATCCCGTATAATTTGGAACAGTTTTTCCATCATATGGTTTCAAAAATCCTGTATCCTCATACCAAGAATGTGTTACATCTTCTTCTATTCTATTTTCATCAATTTCATAAAATTTACTCAAATCATTATTTTTAATATATCCACATGCGTCAAACAACCAAGATTCAGGACCTGTCTGCATTGTTTTATATGCCATATAACTACCTAAATTATTTGGTTGAACAACGCTTGGTTCATTTCCAAATGCGCGAGCAGCCATAACAATATCTGCATAATAAGCTCTATTTGTATAATCTGCAAGTGTTTTAAATCTAGTTAAAAATTCAGCAAGTCTGCTTGGATCTTGTAAATCCATAATACAAGTAACACCACCAACAGTTAAACTTTGTGGATGTGGATTTTTACCGCCAAAAATAGCCATTGCCTGAGCTGCTATTCTTTGAATTTCAAGTGTTTTTAAATAATGGCTTAAAGCAATTAAATTTTGTTCAGGTGTAAATTTCATTGTTGGATGACCCCAATAACCATTTTTAAATGGTCCCAAATTACCTTTTTTGGCAAATTTTTCCACTCTTTTTTGAACTTCACTTAACTCATCAGCACCTGTTGCAATTGGTTCATAACCTTTTGGCACATATTTAAATGCTTCTTCACTTGCTTTTTTAGGATCAGCTTTTAAAGCACTTATTACATCTACCCAGTCAAGTCCGTGTAATTGATAAAAATGCACCATATGATCATGAAAAAATAAAACCATATTTAATAATGTCCTTGTCAATATCGCATTTAGAGGAGGTTTGATACCAAGAGCGTCTTCAACTGCTACAATACCAGCCCTATAATGAGAATATGTACAAACTCCGCAAATTCTACCTGTTATAAATCCGGCATCTCTTGGATCTCTTCCTTTAAGAATTACTTCTATTCCTCTCCAAAGAGTTGCTGAAGAATATGCATCTTTAATTACGTTATCATCATCAATAACAACTTCTACTCTTAAATGCCCTTCAATCCTTGTGATAGGATCTATTACTACTCTTTTTGTTGCCATTCTCTACTCCTTAGGATTTTTAATTGCGCTTAATGCCGCATGAGCTACTACAGCTACACCTGCAAGCGTTAAAATTGTAATTCCGACTTTATCGGCTGTCGCATCTACTATTGGAGAACCAAATTTATGACTTGCGAGAGGTTCTTCATAAGGTGCCATAGAATCCCAAAAATCAGGCTCACTACATCCTATACAACCATGCCCTGCTTGAACTGGCCAAGATGTGTGCTGATTAAATCTCTCTCTTGAACAGTTATTAAATGTATAAGGCCCTTTACAACCTACTTTATATAAACAGAATCCGTTTTCTGCACCGTGATCACCAAATTCTTCTACAAATTCGCCTGCATCAAAATGTCCTCTTCTTTCACATAAATCGTGAATTCTAAGCCCATATGCAAATTTAGGTCTGTTGAAATTATCAACTGCCGGTAATTGACCAAAAAGAACCACATACATGATTGTTCCTACAATATTTTTTGCACTTGGAGGACATCCTGGTACATTTATAACAGGTTTACTCAATACTTTGCTAATACCTTTTGTACCTGTTGGATTTGGAGCTGCCGCCTGAACACCGCCAAATGAACTACAAGTTCCAACAGCTATAACTACTGCTGCATCTTTTGCAGTTCTTTTTAATTTTTCCAATCCCGTCTGCGCATTTGGTCCCATTGTTAAAAATGAACCGTCTGCACCGGTTGGAACGCCGCCTTCAACACACAATACATATCTGCCTTTATATTTTTTAATAGCTTCTTCAAATACTTCTTCAGCCTGCCAGCCTGCTGCCGCCATTAGTGTGTCATGATATTGAAGATTAACATAATTGAATATTAAACTATCAACCGTTGGAGTATCGCTTCTTATCAAACTTTCACTACAACCGGTACATTCTGCTAAATGCAACCATATAACAGGCAATCTGTCACTGACTTCTGCAGCTTCTGCTACTACTGGAGCAAATGAAGCTGGAAGTCCTAAAGTTACTGCTAACGCACCTGACCATTTTAAAAAATCCCTTCTGCTAAACCCGTGCTCTTCCAAAACTTCTTTAATAGAATTGCTGCCTACTTTAGGAAGTTTTCTAAGAGCTTCGATTCTTGTTTTTACTTTGTTTATGTCTAACATAATTCGCCCCTTCCGTTGTGGATTATTTGAATCGATTAATTATACAATAAATATCTATTCAATTTCAAGATTAAATTAATATTAAATAAGAAAATTTTATCAATTGCTTAATGAAATACACAAACGGCACAAATATCAAAGCATTTAAATATAGTATCAACATACTTAATATTTTCGTTCATTAAGGCTTTTTGGACAGGTGAAGGATTTTCTTTACTAAAACTGGAAAGATTAAACTGTGTAGGCACTATAATATTATATTTTCTTATAACTTTATCTTTAATCCATTTGTCATAATGCAAATTGTTTACTTTATTTTGAATAAATAAAGATTTGCACAAATCTATATGAAATAATATAAAAATTACGAGAAAACTGATCTATTAAAACAGCAATAGCTTTTAAAACTATTGCATCAATCTATACTATGTTAAGCTTTAAGTGCATTATAAATATTTTCGCTTACAGGAATTGTATATTCTTCCAAATCTTTGTTTAGTATCCCTTCTCTGTAAAGAAATACCAAACCCCCTATATATCCCATAAAAAGTCCAAATGCAGCAAAAAAATCTTGATTTTTAAGCTCTTTTTTTTTAACGCCTTCTTCCAGAAATATCATTATTTCGGTTACAAACGCACTAACACACAGCATTCCATCACATCCGTTATTAAAAATCTCCTTATTCGAAAGATATACTCTCATAAAATAATCAATTAATGCCGGATCATTTTTTGCCGTTTTAAAATAAAGTTCAACTATTTTTTCAATTTTCTCTTTAGTGTTTAAATCTGTTTCATTTATTTTTTTTAACTCATCTCCGAACACTTTTGAAGAATATACAATAAGTTCTTTTGCCAAAGATTCTTTACTCGGAAAATAATTATACATATTACCAACACTCATTTCCATTTCATTGGCAATATCAGAAATGGTAGTATTGTAAAAGCCCCTATGAGCAAACAATTGTAAAGATTTTTTCATTATTTCAAGTTTTTTTTCTTCTTTACTCATATTTTACCTTCTAACTAAATAATAAATTTTAATTTTTTTGCATTTCGCATTATTATATTATAATTTCACCAAAAAAGGTACGTTATGCACGAATTTTCAATAGTTGATTCATTATTGCACCTCGCTGAAGAACATGCGGCAAAAAACAATGCAAATAAAGTTACAAAACTCGAAATAAAAATAGGCGTTTTAAGCGGAGTCGAACCGGAACTGCTCAAAACAGCTTTTGAAACATTTAAAGAAGGCACTATTTGTGAAAACGCTGAATTTATAATGAAAACCCAACCTGTTATTGTTAAATGCAAACAATGCGGATTTGAAGGAGAATTAAAAAAAAATGAATACCTGTGTCCTCAATGTAAAAGTGGAGAACTTGAAATCATAGACGGTGAAGATATGTATTTAATGAGCCTGGAGCTTGAAAGCGAAGATGAAACTAGTTAAAAAATTTTAGGTGCAATTTTTATTTTATATAAATGCCTGTTAATTAATAAATTACCGCTCATTTCATCAAATTCCATTTCTTCAGGCAAAAAACATGTTTTTAAATCTTCAAAAGCCAAATCGTCAAATTTAATTTTCTTATCAAAAAATTTTTCTATTGTTACCGTTGTATCGGCTCTTTTAATATCATTTCCCAAAGCATATTCCACCAACGCGTCAAATTCGTGTGCTTCATCCAATTCTCTTATTTTACTGTGCCAATTTTCCAAAAAATATTCTATTGCTTCTATACCTCTCATCTTAACTCCTTAACAGTCGGCTAATAACTCTTTTTTTAATTGTTTATAAACATCTGTTCCCACAAATTTTTTAACTATTTCAAGCCCAAAACACATAGCAGTTCCAGGCCCTTTGCTTGTTAATACATTTTTATCTTCAACCACCTTTTCATCCACATATCCTTCTTTTTGAATATTGCCTTCCCATCCGGGATATGCAGTATATTTATCTTTCAAAACTCCTGCTGTTTTCAGCGCATACGGACCTGCACAGATTGCTCCGACATATTTGCCTTGTTTATCCATTTCTTTAAGAAGTTTTTGAACATATTTATCTTCTGCTAAATTTATAGCCCCTGGAAGCCCACCGGGAAGAACAATAAAATCAAGTTTGTCAGCATTTACAAGTTCTATTTTTGTATCAGGAATAATTCTTATATGATGGGCACCATAAATAACATCTCCTCCAACCCCTGCGACAATTACATTAATACCGCCTCTTCTCATTACATCTATCAAAGAAACTGCTTCTATTTCTTCAAATCCGTTTGCCAATGGAACACATACATTTATACTCATTCCATACTCCTTTTTTTATATTATACCAAATTATAGATATCGTATAATTAAGTTAAATTTTCTATTTTAACTTTTAAAAAAGGATATTCATGAACATTTTTTAAAATAATTCCGAAAGTTCCCTTTAAACCCTGAGGTTTTTTAATCTCTTTTATCTCACCGTCAATTTTTACTTTCAATGCTTTTATTCCATTCGCTATTACAAATTGATATGAGCATAAAAGCTCATGCGTTTTTATAATACTGCTATCATCACACGCATATACAATACTTCCGTCAAAACTTTCAAGTTTATCTAATTCTTGCAAAGTATATTCATATCTTTTTTCGGTATCGAGTATTTCTTCAAGAATAGGATCACTTGGTTCAAACCATTTTGGAAGATCAATTCCACTGACTTTGAATCCGCCGAAATCTCTGAGTAGTGCCAAAAATCTTCTAATATTGTCCGCCTTTGGATGAAGATAGATATCTCTTCCGACAATTATTTCTCCAACCTGAAGTTTTTCCAAATCAAATTCATCAAAATTACTCTCACTAAAAAGATATCCATCATCCATATCATCAAAATAATTTTTAACAACTTCAGGAACTTTTTCATATGTAAAATGTTTGGCAATCAATGCAATTACAGCTTCTTCCGCCATCGGTTCATATGTAATGCTGTCTTTATATTTAACCGGATGCATAAAAATATCCGCATCAATTTTTTTTAACGGTAAATTCCCTATTGAAATTTTCATTTTATTTCCTTTATATGCTTTTTGAAAATACTTTTTTATTCACCATTTTTTTAAAATATTCGTCAAAAGGTAAAACAATATTTCTTATAAGCAGACTTCCTGTTTTATTTACTGTTATAGATTCGGGTGTAATTTCCATAAGTCCGTCATCTACAAATTCCTGAAGTTCTTTTAATTCATTTTCAAATTTTTCAAAAAAGTTTATATCAAATTTTTTTTCAAATCTTTTAATATCAAAGCTGAAATTTGCCATCATTTCCATAATTACATATTTTCTGATTTTATCTTCTTTACTTAGGATTACACCTCTAAAAGTCGGCAGATTACCTTCGTCTATTGTTCTTTCATAGTTTTTTAGATCTTTATAATTTTGGAAATATGCATCTTCGGTTTCAGATATAGATGTAAGTCCTACTCCTATTAAATCAGCTCCTCCTTTTGTGGTATAACCTTGAAAATTTCTATGTAATTCACCCTTTTTAATCGCTTTAAACAGCTCATCTGTTTTCTTTGCAAAATGATCCATTCCTATCATATTATATCCGTTATTTTCAAAAAAATCTATTACATATTGAAAAATTTTAAGTTTTTCTTCAGGGCTTGGAAGAGTAGTTTCATCTATTTTTCTCATACCTTTTTTCATCCACGGAAGATGGGCATAATTAAATACTGCAATCCTGTCCGGATCAAGCGCTTTTACCTGTTCGAGTGTTTTTTTAAACGTTTCAAGCGTTTGATAGGGCAAGCCGTACATCAAATCTATGTTTATAGAATTAATCCCGTATTTTCTTGCTATATCCACAGCTTTTTTTGTTAGTGTAAAGCTTTGTACCCTGTTTACCGCTTTTTGCGTCTTTTCGTTAAAATCCTGAACTCCAAAACTTATTCTGTTAACACCGTTTTCTTTTAAAACACCCATAATTTCTTCGTTAAAAAATCTCGGATCTATTTCAATACTGATTTCCGCATTTTCCTCAAAATTTTTAAAATATGAATAAATAAGCCCATAAATTTCTCCAAGTTCAAAAGGAGTAAAAAATGTAGGTGTTCCGCCGCCAAAATGAAGCTGTCTTACTGTTCTGCCGGTATCAAGATAATTCGAAAGTATTTTAATCTCTTTTTTTAAATATTCTATATATCTTTGTCTTTTATCCGCTTTGGACGTATATATAACATTGCATCCACAAAAATAACAGGCACTTTTACAAAAAGGAAGATGGAAATAAAGGCTTATAGGTTTATTTTTTGAATTTTCAAGAAACGGTATCACATCATCAGGAGTCAAATCTTTAAATTCAACAGCAGTAGGATAAGAAGTATATCTTGGAGCATGTCTGGAAAATTTACTCAGTTTTTTAAAATCTATCTTTTGCATTGTTATATTCCTTTTTTATTTCCAAATGTTTTATATAAATTCTTTTGCAAACTCTCTTCCTGCATTTTCCCATTCATCGGACGTTACCACTACCTCTTTTCTTAACAGTTTATCATTTTTCAAAAGAATTGCTTTTATTTTAATATAATCTCCATCCATAATTTTTGCATTAACACCCACAGGCGCATGACATCCAAGATTCAGCTCATCTATAAAATCTCTTTCAATACTGACAACAATCTGGGTTCTTAAATCATTTAAAGGTTTTACAGCGTTAATAATTGATTCATCATTAACTGTTTCTATTCCAAGAGCCCCCTGACTCATGGCGGGAATCATCATATCTGTATCCAGTATTTCATAATTTTTAACTTTTTTTAACAAATTTAATCTTTTAATTCCTGCGTAAGCTAAAATAATCGCATCGTATTCACCGCTATTTAATTTTCTGATTCTTGTATCCACATTTCCTCTTAGATCACTAATCACCAAATCTTTCCTAAAAGATTTAAGCTGCATAGCCCTTCTTATTGAACTTGTCCCGACAATTGCATTAAGAGGTAAGTTCGATAATTTTTCAAATGTTTCTGATAAAAAAACATCTTCAACAGCTTCTCTTTTTGGAATAGCGGCAAGAGTAAAATGTTTTTCATCATAAACAGTGGGAAAATCTTTTAATGAATGAACTGCTATTTCGGCTTCACCTCTAAGCATGGCTTCTTCAACTTCTTTAACAAAAAGTCCCTTGCCGCCAATATCCGCTAAAGGCTTGTCCAAAATTCTGTCACCCGTGGTAGTTACTATTTTCAAATATACTTCATGACCTAAATTTTCAAGTTTTTCTTTTACCCATTCTGCCTGCCAAAGAGCTAGTTTACTTCCTCTTGTAGCTATTGTTAATTTCATTTTTCCCCTTTTTTCATTTTTTATCTGCAGCCTATTTTAACAATCTGGCAGCGTCTTTGGAATGATAACTTATAATCATATCCGCCCCGGCTCTTTTAAGAGACACTAAAATTTCCATCATTAAAGTATTATAATCCATCCATCCGTTGAGAGAAGCCGCTTTTACCATGGAATATTCTCCGCTTACATTATATGTACAAAGCGGTTTTAGTGTATTTTCTTTTACTTCTTTTATAATATCCATAAAAGACAAAGCCGGTTTTACCATTAAAATATCAGCTCCCTGGGATTCATCCATAATACTTTCAAGCAAAGCCTCCCTGGAATTTGCTATATCCATTTGATATGTTTTTCTGTTTTTCGGTAAATAATCATTTGCCACAGGCGCGGATTCAGCCGCATCTCTGAACGGTCCGTAAAAAGCGCTTGCAAATTTGGTAGAATAACTCATTATAGGCAAATAATCAAATCCGTTATCATCAAGAGTATTTCTAAGCGTTTTCACTATATTATCCATCATACCGCTCGGCGCTATCATATCAGCTCCGGCTTTTGCATGAACCAAGGCCTGTTTGGCACTAATTTCAAGTGTGGCGGCATTATCCACTGTTTTTAACTTCGGATTTATTATTCCGCAATGCCCGTGGTCTGTAAACTCACAAAAACAAAGATCTGTAATAATCACTATTTTATCCCCGAAAACCTCTTTGGCTTTTCTTACGCTTCTAGCAATCAGTCCTTCTTCATCCAAAGCGTCACTGCCGCAGGAATCTTTAAGTTTTGGAATCCCAAAAAGTATAACCGCTTTTATTCCAAGTTCTATACATTCATTGATTTCATCCAAAAAAGCATTTTCCCCGTTTTGATAAATCCCCGGCATTGAAGAAATTTCTTTTTTACCGTCAAGTCCCTCTTTTATAAAGACCGGCATTATAAAATCATTTATATTTACATATGTTTCCCTTGTCAAATCACGTATATTGGCATTTAGTCTGAGTCTTCTTAAATTCATTTTATCTCCTTGTAATTTTTTTGCATATATCTACAAAATACTTGGCATTTTCAACAGACACATCAGGAAGTATTCCATGACCTAAATTAAATATATGGCGATGCCCTTTCATAATATCGGCTATTTTTTGAACAGCTTCCAGTGTCGCTTTTTTACTGTAAAGTCTTGTAGGTTCCATATTTCCCTGCAACGTATAATTATCTTCAATAATATTTAAAGCATATTCCATCGGCGTATTCCAATCAATTCCCAATACATCGAACTCGCCGTCTATTGCATCCAGGTAAAGTCCTGTTCCTCTTGAAAACAAAATAACCGGAATATCCGGATATTTTTCTTTCAAAGTTTTTGAAATTTTTTTCATATAATTCCATGAAAATTCAAAAAATTTATCTTTTTCAAGTGCACCGCCCCAGCTGTCAAATATCATTATCGCATCGGCACCGGCTTCAATTTGTTTTAATAAATATTCTGTTGTTTCTTTTGATACAAACTCAAGCAATTTATGCAAAACTTCTGGATTCGTGTATACCATTTTTTTAATTTTAGCATATTGCTTGCTTCCTTTTCCCTCAACCATATATGTAGAAACTGTCCAGGGACTGCCGCTAAAGCCTATTAACGCTTTATCTTCAGCTAAATTTTTTTTAATAAGTTTAACAGTTTCATAAACATACGATATTTTTTTATCCGCATTACTGTCCAGCATATCTATATCATTTTTATCTGTTATTGTCTTGTCAAAAACAGGTCCAACGCCTTTTTCAAACCTTAAAGGCAGCCCCATTTCCATAGGAAGATTGAGTATATCGCTAAAAAGAATCGCCGCATCCACATCAAGTCTTTTAACCGGCTGAAGAGTAATTTCAGCAGCCATTTCAGAATTTTTTGTCATATCGAGAAAATTCCCGACTTTTTTTCTTATTTCCATATATTCGGGAAGATATCTCCCGGCCTGTCTCATCATCCACACAGGCGTATAAGCCGTTTCTTTTCCAAAACACGCATCTATAAAAATTTTCGCCATTTTTATCCTTTCAAATTATTTAATAATACCTTTTTCTATATGATATTCGCATTTATTAATATCTAATTTAACATCGTTTTCTCCAAAAAGTCTTCTTAAAATGGACACAAAAATATCCACTTCCGCATTATCGGCCATTTTTCTAAGCGTCATAGTCGGATGATGTAAAAATCTTTTAAAAGCGTTATGCAGAATTTTTTCTACTTCTTCTTCTGTTTCGGCTGGTATATAATGTTTTTTAACAGCATTTTTTAAAGCTCTTTTTGAAGATTCCTGAGCTTTATTTTGTAAAAACTTAATAATAGGTTCAATAGATATAATCTGTAAATATTTTTCAAATTCTTTTACGCATTCTTTTATCAGCTGATTGGCTTTATTAACTTCATTATGCCTTTTTTTTAGATTATTGGCGCTTATTTCTTTTAAATCGTCTACCTTGATTATTTTTATATCATTACAGCATATCTGTTCTATATCGCTTGGAATAGCCAAATCAAACCATAATCTTTTAAAATTTTTAGATTTAATATGCTCATTTTTAATAATACATCCAGGAGCAGACGTAGCTGAAAATAAAAGTCTGTAATTATTGATTAATTTGGGAAGTGTATCCAAAGAATGGACATCTATATTTACCTCATCGCCAAGTTCTTCTTTAAGCGCAAATGCATTTTCAATGGTTCTGTTTACCAAAATTATATTGACACCTTCCTTAATCAAATTTTTGCATATAATTCTGGCGGCATCGCCGACTCCTACAACCAGTGCGCTATATCCGCTTAAATTTGTTAATTCCTCTTTGGCCTTTCTTACTGCAATACTTGCTACGCTTACAGGCTCAAGCGATATTTTCGTTTGATTTCTTATTCTTTTAGCACATTTAAATGAAAAATGTGTAATTCTGGTTAAATTCTGCGAAGCAAACTGTTTTTCATAAGCGTTCATAAAAGCTTTTTTGAACTGTCCTGTAATCTGAGCTTCACCGACAACCATAGAATCAAGAGATGAAGTAAGTTTAAAAATATGTTCCATTGCTTCAACATTGTCATACGTTTCAGCTTTTAATAATTCTTCGTATGTTATTACCTTGGAAAAAACTTTATTATATAATTCTCTTAAATCTCTTTTTTGATCAAAAATAGCTTCAATTCTATTGCATGTTTTCAAAAAAAGAACTTCTTTAAAATCTTCAAAATCCTCTAATTTCAAAGAAGATAGTTTACTCCTAAGAGATGTATCAGAATTTCTATAATTAAAACTTATAATAAAATACATAATTTACCTTTTTAATAAACTCTGTTTATACAAATATTTTCATTTCCGCATCATTTACAGATTATACTGCTTTTTTAAATTTTATTTTTTGTTTGCGGATAATATTCATTATTTTCATTTGTTTCTTCTATAGTAACAGAAGAACTTATTTTCTGCAAGATTCCCATAAGCAAAGTAACACCTGCCACAGCAAACCATGCGCCCATTCCCGCAAAAATTATATATATCCACCAATATCCGGCTACTCTTTCCTGTCCATAACTGTGCAATCCCTGTGCAATATAAAAATTTACACCAAAATATGTCATTAATATAAAGAAGAAACTGAGAAACGCCAACAATGAAAAAACAAACTCCCCTTTTTTCGAAATCATTTTTGTATGAATCACCAATGCAAAAACTACTATACTGATTAAACTCCATGTCTCTTTTGGGTCCCAGCTCCAATATCTGCCCCAGCTTTCATTAGCCCATATACCGCCTAAAAAAGTACCTATTGTTAAAAGGGCAAGACCTATATAAAAAGCTATGTATATAATATTGTTTAGCTGTTTTATCTGTTTATCCAAATCTCTGTCCATATATTTTTTAATGCCAAAAAGAATCAAATTAAGAAAACCCAACATACTGCCGACGGCCAAAAAACCAAAGCTTGAAGTAATAACCGCAACATGCACTAAAAGCCAGTAACTTTTCAAAACAGGAACAAGATTGGTAATTTGAGGGTCAATATTGCTCAAATGGGCCACAAACATAAACATACCGGCCACAAAAAAACCTGCGCCAAAAGCAAGCATGGAACGTTTGAAAAAAATCAAAGATGCAAAAACAGCTCCTAATGCTATAAATATAATAGATTCATACGCGTCAGACCAAGGGGCATGACCGGAAATATACCATCTTAAAAACATATTTCCAATATGGGCTAAAAATGCAATCCAACCGAAAATTACAATACCAAATTCAATTTTTTTAAATTTTTTTAATTTTAAAATTTCTATAAATCCTATAATAATAGCGATTAAACCAAGCAATAAATAAATACCTGTAAGTTTTGGAAATATTTGTAAATGGTTATATGCTATTTCCCATTTAACCCTGCTTTTTGAAGGCAATATTTTTGCGCTGTAATTTTTTTGCAGCTGATAAATCTCTGTTCGTGCTTTTTTGGTTTTCTCTGCATTAAATCCGCGAACTCCAAAAGCCAAATTTTTAAATAAATTAAAATAAAAATTAGTATCCATCGGACTTAAAAGATTCATTTTTACATTTTTATCAATTTCCGGAAGATTAAACCATTTATAATTCATCTTTTTACTCTCAGGTGTCGGAAACAAATGAAAAATAGAAGCATTATAAACAGTAAAAGCCACATAAACTCTTTCGTTTATTTTTAAAGATTCTCTTTGAAGCTGAGTTCTGTCTTTATCTGGCGTCCTTAAAGCAGTTTCAACCTGATTTTGAAATCTAAAATCACCGTTTGGCAAAAAGAATTGATTATATGAGGCATATTTTCCTTTAAGTCCAAGCATTTGTCTAATTTTAGGATGACCCACATATATAAAAGGAAGCTGCTGAAAATAGTTTGGAAAAGCAACCATTCCCGCTATTATTTGATTATAATTCAGTCCCAATACTGATGATTTTTTTGAAATTTTATGAACAATATTCAAATCCAGTGTATCCATAGGCTCTATTCTGCCGTTTTTCTGAACCAACACCAAAGACCATTCTTTTGACGGCTGCAGAGATTTTTTTGCATAATTATTCAAATCAAAAGCATGTGCCCCAGGTGAAATCAGTATCATTAAAACAATACCAAATAACCCGCTTTTTCTAAGCTTCCTGAGTGTTATCATAAATCTGCTTTTTGAATACAGCATGCTCCAAAAAAATCCTATTGCCAAAAGTAAATATCCGAAATATGTTACATACATTCCAGGATCATGATTTACGGAAAAAATACTTCCTTTTTCATCCCTGTCATAACTTTCCTGATAAACTCTGTAACCTCTATATGTTAAAATATGATTCATATAAATATGAAATTTAAATCTTTTATGATGTGCTTTGTCTATTACCGTTATAAAACTGTCATAGCTGCTTGGCATCATACTTCCCGGATATTTATGTATTACAAACCGGTCAAGTTTTATTGTAAATCCTATATTTTTAGGATAAACATCGCTGGGATTCCATTTGTTTCTTTCAACCATTATAACAGATTTGGCTTCACCATTTCGCACATGAAGTTGACCTTCATAACCAAAATATCTTGTAACTCCAGCACCCAGTAAAATTATTACAACAGACATATGAAGAGTAAAAACAGGCAGTTTTTTATATGTTTTGTATCTGAACATAACACCTATTAAATTTATTCCAAGTGCCCATAAAATAAGTTCAAACCATTTGGTTTCATATACATATTTCCACGAATCTGTCATTGTATATGCATGTTTTATACCGTTAGCATCAACATAAAACCCCAGAGTAGCCCACATCATAGCCAAAATAAAAATTAAAGATAATATAACGGCCGTTTCCAGTGAGAAAAAGAAATTATATATTTTTTTTATTGTACTGGCTATACAAATGCAAAACAAGAATTTTCTTATGTTTTTCCTTTTTGAACGTATTTTAGCACAAATTAAACAAGAAATAAAAATCTATTTAGATCTTTATTTGAAAGAACTTCCAGTAAATTTGAATGGACAAATTGCAATTAAATATCCGGTCAATGAATTATGCGGTAAATGACAATCGGTGCAATGATAAGCAAAATCCATAAGATATTTCTGCTTGCATAAAATTTAAAGTTTTTTTATATTGGGGTGAAACGCTTTGGTGGATATAAGTACCTCATCCCCTTTTTTTAAATTTTCAGCTTCATTTTGTGAAATAACAATTTCAACGATATAATTACCCAGAGAAACCACTGCTATATTTATTATATCCGCCCTGATTATATTTATAATTCTACCTTTTAACGAAAATTTTTCACTGCCGCTTGTTTTTAATAATATTTCACTCGGTTTTCCCATATTAATAATTTTACCATGTTTTAATTCTATCATTTTATTTGCCAATTTATATATTTCACTGGAAGAATGCGAAACTATAATTATTGTTAAATTAAATTTTTTATAAAAAAAAGCTATTTCATTTTGTAAAGTTTCTCTTGTAGTGGAATCCAAAGCCGAAAAAGGCTCATCTAAAAGCAATAATTTTGGTTTTCTCATAAGTGCACGGCACAACGCAACCCTCTGTTTTTGACCTCCGCTTAAAGAAACTGGATATCTGTCTTTCATTTCAAGCAGCGAAACCGTCTTAAGAAGCTCTAATGCAAAATTTTTATCATTTTTTACATATAAAAGATTTTGTAAAATATTCATATTTGGAAAAAGTGCGTAATCTTGAAAAACAAAACCTATTTCTCTTTTTTGAGGGGGCAAAAATGTTTTATGATCAAGCCATACTTCATCTCCCACTTTTATTTTACCGTCAGCTTTTTCCAGCCCGGATATAATTCTGAGAAGTGTTGTTTTTCCACTTCCACTATCACCACTAATGGCTAAAAAATCGCCCTTTTTAATATTTAATTCTACATCTAAACACATATTCTTTTGAATACCAAATAAATTTTTTCTTACATTAATATATATCATATTTTTCCTATCACAGAAATATCACTGGATTTAAAAAACAAATAAGCTTTATTGTGAAAATTAACATATTCTTTTAGCATAAGAACTTCAATCTCTTCTTCAAATTCGCATATAATACTTGCAAGAATTTTTCCTTTGTTAATATGTTTTACAGTAACTTCCAAAACATTTTCAAAATTACATTTATCGTTATTTAAAAATAATTTTGTAGGCTTAACATAAAGTAAAGCTTCATCCCCTATTTTTAAATTGATATTCATTTGCAAAATCAATACTTTTATTGTTTGCCCTTTTTTTTCAAATTCCAATAAATTCAAATTATCTATTGATTTTATGCTGACAAGCTTTGCTTTTATTTTATTCATTTTTGTTCCTCTGTTACTGCTTTTGTATTATTTTATTAAATGGATGAAATAATATTTTACCATAAATATTTTATATTATATCCAAATTATATATGTAGCAACTGTGCTAAAAAAACGTCCCTAAATTTAAATTAAGCTTAAATTAAGCTACAACTGTAAAAAAAGAGATATCATATTAATATTAAATTTTTAAATCTTAGAAGGAGTAACTATGCCAATGAATAGAAGAGACTTTCTAAAAACAACAGCAGCGGTAGCGGCTGCGAGTGCAGCGGGTATATCAATTCCCGAAGACGCAAAAGCACAGGCTCAAAACACTCAGCAGAACTGGCATTGGGACAAAGCGGTATGCCGTTTTTGTGGAACAGGTTGCGGAATTATGGTAGCTACAAAAGAAAACAAAGTTGTAGCGGTAAAAGGCGACCCTAAATCTCCGGTTAACAGAGGCATTAATTGTATTAAAGGTTATTTTAATGCAAAAATAATGTACGGCGCGGACAGACTTACCCAACCGTTATTAAGACTTGATGAAAACGGCAAGTTTAGTAAAAATGCTCCGTTTAGACCAGTAAGCTGGAAAAGAGCATTCGACGAAATGGAAATACAATTTAAAAAATATTATAATCAATACGGTCCTACGTCAATAGGTATTTTCGGTTCAGGCCAATATACCATTGAAGAAGGATATGCTGCAAGCAAACTTGTAAAAGCCGGATGGAGAAGCAACAATATCGATTCTAATGCAAGGCACTGTATGGCAAGTGCGGTTGTCGGATTCTATCAGACATTCGGCATTGATGAACCAAGTGGATGCTATGATGATATAGAATTAACAGATACTGTAATTACCTGGGGTGCAAATATGGCAGAAATGCATCCTATTCTCTGGTCAAGGGTATCTGATGCAAAATTAAACAATCCCGATAAATACATAGTTGTAAATCTTTCTACTTATAGAAACAGATGTTCAAACCTTGCCGATATGGAAATCATTTTCAGACCAAACACAGACCTTGCTATTATGAATTATATCGGTAGGGAAATTATTAAAAGAAATGCGGTAAATTGGGATTTTGTTAAAAAACATACCGTTTTTGCAACAGGTACAGTTGATACCGGATACGGCATGAGAGAACCATCAGTTGCTAAAAAACTCGGATACAGTGAAAAAGAAATGCAAACTATTAGGAAACAGACTTCAAAAATGGTAACTCCTGAAGAGGCGGTAGCGCTTAAAGGTCTTGGCAAATGGAAAGCCGGAGACGAAATGATAATGAATCACAGAAAAGGCCATGCTCCATTCTTCCATTGGCAGATTACATTTGATGAATTTAAAAGGGCGGTTGAACCTTATACGCTTGATTATGTGGCAGAAGTTGCAAAAGGCGATAGAAACGAAAGTTTGGAAAGTTTTAAAGCAAAACTAAAAAAATTAGCTGATCTTTATATTGAAAAAGACAGAAAAGCAGTATCTTTCTGGGCTATGGGATTCAACCAACACGTTAGAGGCAGCTGGATTAATGAAATAATATATATGGTTCATTTACTCCTTGGCAAACAAGCAGAGCCTGGAAACGGGGCGTTTTCTCTAACAGGCCAGCCAAGTGCATGCGGGACGGCAAGAGAAGTAGGAACATTTTGCCACAGACTTCCGGCAGATATGCTTGTAACAAACCCAAAACACAGAAAAATTGCAGAAAAATTATGGAAAATTCCGCATGGAACCATTAATCCAAAAGTTGGATTTCATTTTGTAAAAATGATGAGAGAACTTGAAAGCGGACATTTAAAATGGGTATGGGCACAAGTTAATAATCCATGGCAAAATACAGCAAATGCGAATCACTGGGTTAAAGCTGCAAGAACAATGGACAATTTTGTTGTAGTCAGTGAATGCTATCCCGGTATATCCGCAAGAGTAGCTGATTTAATATTGCCAATCGGTATGATTTATGAAAAATGGGGGGCTTATGGAAATGCAGAAAGAAGAACACAGCACTGGAGACAACAGGTTGTAGCTCCCGGAAGTGCAATGCCTGATTTGTGGACACTTACAGAATTTGCAAAAAGATTCAAACTAAAAGAAGTTTGGCATGCATGGCCTAAAGATCATTTACCAGATGTGTTAGAAAAAGCAAAAGCTATGGGCTACTCTACGGAAAACACGTTATTTGACGTATTATTCAATAGGCCTGAATACCGCAAGAATTTCCCATGGCCAGACAAAATAGCAATTGATGCAAACGGATACAGACACGGAAATACAGAAGCCGAAGGCGATATTAGAAATGTAATAGGCAGCGATGGCAATGTATTCAAAGGCTACGGATTCTTTATTCAAAAAGCAATGTGGGAAGAATACAGAAAATTTGGTATCGGACGTGGACATGACCTGGCAGATTTTGATACATATCAAAAAGTAAGAGGTTTAAGATGGCCTGTAGTTAACGGACATGAAACAAAATGGAGATTTAATGCAAATTATGACCCATATGCAAGAAAATTTGTACAACCCGGTGAAAAATTCGCATTTTACGGACCACTGTTAAAAACAATTAAGAAAGGAAATCTAAATCATCCGATTGAAAGCCTTGGAAAAGTTCATTTAGCAAATAAGGCAAAAATATTTTTTAGACCGTTTATGGTTCACCCGGAAGATCCTAAATATGATACCGAAGGATATAAATTCTGGTTATGCACAGGCAGGGTTCTTGAACACTGGCATACAGGAACTATGACCATGAGAGTACCGGAACTTTACAGGGCTATGCCGGAAGCACTTTTATATATGAATCCGGAAGATGCAAAAGAACTTGGACTAAATAGACTTGATTTGGCAGTAATTGAAAGCAGGCGTGGCAGAGTAAAAGCAAGAGTTGAAACAAAAGGAAGAAACAAACCGCCAAGAGGTCTTGTTATGATTCCATGGTTTGATGAAAGAATATTAATCAACAAATGTACTCTTGATGCAACATGTCCTATGAGTAAAGAAACAGATTACAAAAAAACAGCAGTTAAAATTTATAAAGCATAAAGATAAATAGCAAATATAAAAACTTTATTAACGGATTGCTTCAAATAACAGCAGCAACAACCAGAGGAGCTGTTGTAAGTGCATTTACTAAAAAAGATAAAATGATTGTCAACGATATTGGAATTAATACATTAAACCGATACATTATCACCAAAAAAATGTGAAAAAAGGAGAAAAAATGAAAAAAATATTGCTAATTAGCACCACCTGTGCATTAATATTATTTACTGGATGCAACAGTGCAAACAATACTGATACAAATTCAGTGATAAACAAAGCAGTTTCTGTTACAGGAATAAGAAAAGCAGGACTTGAAAAAGATTCTCAAAATCTTCCTGTTGTAACATACAATTCTCAAGCCCCTATTCCGGGAAAAGTAAAACTTTATAAAAAATCTTTTGTAACGGCACCTCCTATGATACCTCATAGTATTGCCGGAATGACACCAATTACAACAAAAAATAATACGTGTTTAAATTGCCATTTGCCACAAAACGCCGAAGCTTTTGGAGTAGTTCCAATACCAAAAGATCATTTTGTTGATAATTTTAAAAATAACAAAAAAATTCGCAGGATAGCAGGAAGCAGATATTTTTGCACAACCTGCCACACACCTCAGGCCAATGTAAATCCCATAATAGAAAATAAATTTAAATCTATAAAATCAAATCCAGGATTAAAAAGTATAATAGACATCAAAAACAAATAAAGCAATCATGTTATTAATACCAGTTCAGATAAAATAATTATATGGAAATTAAAGGAGTAAAAATGAATATATCAAGTATTATAGTTAAAACACAACCAAAATATTATAATGAAGTATGGGGAAATTTAAAAAAAAGCGGACTGTGCGATATGCATTTTGGCGAAAAAAACAAAGGAATCATAATTATTACCATTGAAGGCGAATGCGTTGAAGAAGAAATCAATAAAATAAGGTGTATTAAAAAAATGCCTTTTATTATTAGTGCCAATATGCATATGAGCTATTGTGCAGAAGAAATAGAAAAAATGAAAGAAAATATTGATTTCAAAAAAACTGTAAAAGAATTAAATAAAGAAAAACCTCTAGAAAAAATACAATATTTCGGAAGCTTAAAAGGAAAATATTAATTGTTCTTTTAAATCAAATTAATTAAATTGCGGTATTTGCATCAAACCAAAAAATACAGGACATACATTTTTAGCAAAAAAAGCAAGGCAATCTATATTTTATACAAATTGCTATTTAGTACATCCGAATAAAAAAATATTTTAATTAAGCGTTCATGGGCATATCTTTGATACAAATCATGATAATTATGATTTCTCAACTGGAAAACAAATTCCAAGAAAAATACTCAAAACCGCTACATACTTTACACATTATATAAGTAGTTAACAAACTTAAAACAATCCATAATATTTCATTTAGACCTAAATACAATCTTTGGGCATCAAAAAGTTTCTTAAGAACAAAAAGGTGAAACTATTTTTTTCCATATTTTTTAGATGAATCAATAACATCTTTATTATTCAAAGCTTTTGCTATATTTACCATTATAGGATTACCTTTTCCGGCTTTGAATTCTTTCATTTTAGCTTGAATTTGAGCAGGAGTTAAAGTATCAATCTTTTTAGCCATTCCACCGTTATGACACATTGCGCAATCTTGATATGCAAAAGCCATTATTCCCACTGCCGCTAAAGTTAATAATTTTTTCATTTGCACTCCTTCAAAATTTAAGATAAATTATATCATATTATGCTTTAAATTTAAAAAAGCAATGCAAAATTAATACCTTTTATGTCTTTTAAAATTTGGCCGTTTACATTTCATTCAATATCAAAATATTCATGAATACCCATTTCATCGGTTGAAAGTAAAGTTAAAATTAATCTGTTATTTTTATTTATTCCAATTAAAATCCTTTAAACATCACATATATACCTACAATAATAAGAAAAATTCCACTAAATTTTTCAATAATTCCCATATATTTTTTTGCTTTTTCTATCAATTTCATAGACCAGATTGTAAAAACAGCCATTAAAATAAACGGCAAGGCAAGACCTGTCACATACAAAAACATCATAGAAACACTTTTTGCGGGATTGGTTGCCGCCATACTTACAATTGTTCCAAAAATAGGCCCAATACACGGCGTCCACCCGAATGCAAAAGAAACACCGAGCAAAAAACTCCCCGCATTTTGAAAATTTACTCTTTTTTCATACTGCATAAATTTAAATTTGATAAAGCCTCCTACGTTTATACCAAAAATGATAATAATAATTCCAGCAATTATATTTATCCACTTATATGCAAAAATATTTCCAATTAAATTGGCAGCTGCCGCTCCGATTAATACAAAAACCAAAGCAAAACCCAATATAAACATAAAAGAATTAAATAATATTTTCAATCTTTCTTTTTGATTTAGTGCTCTGTTTTCGATCTCTTTTGCACTAATTCCTGTGATATAAAAAAAATAGATCGGAACAAGCGGTAAAACGCAAGGAGAAAAAAAAGATAAAATACCGGCTATAAAGCTTACAATAAAAGGCATAGAGTCAAAGTAATTAAAAAGAGAATAAATCATATTTTCCATTATTTACCTTTTTGATATTTATTATTTAATTGTTTCATTTTTTCAAGAAATATTTTAGCCGGTCTTGAACCGAAAACCCTGTAATAAAGCTTATCATCAGGAGTAATTAATAAAACATTTGGGGCTGCTCCTGTAAAATAAGGAGAAAATTCAATAGGAACTTTATTTTTGTCAGCATAATAAAACATTGGTATAAAATTTTTATTTACATAATTAGTTACCGGTTTATATTTATACACAATATTGGCCATATACCAGCATGGAGGGCAATGGTGAACAGAAATATCAACCATCAAAAGTTTATGTTCTTTTTTTGCCGTTTCAAAAGCTTTTTTGTAATCTTTGACCCAATTAATTCCATTGGCAAAAACATTTGCAGCCAACAAGAAAATTAAAAAAAATTTTTTCATTTTTTCATCCTTTGTGCTAATTCAAAAGAATTTTTAATACAATCATTAAAACTAATACCATTATAAGCATTTCCTGTTAAATAAATATTAAATTTTTCAGCTTCAGTGAATATATCTTCAACCAATTTTTGATGCCCCATAGAATAATTAGGAATGGCGTTTTTATGAAGCTTTAACCATGTTATTTTGGGATTTGCATTTTTAATTATTTTATAAACATCTTTTTTTGCAATATTTATTATTTCTTTTTCGCTTAAATCTTTAATTTCGGAAAATCTCGCACCCCCTAGCATTACTCTAATTCCATTACGATGAGGAAAAATATATTTGTCCATAAGTATTCCGAGAGTTTTTTCTTTTATAGTTAGAATTCCAAAACTAACAGGAGAAATACTGTCAAAATCAAACCCCACAATTGCAACAGGATTATATTCTATTTTTGAGAGCAGAGTACTTAACTTTTCATACTGCTTCAAAATTTTTGCAGCCGCAAAGCTTTCGGTAGCTATTGCAATTTTATCGAAATCTTTCAGTTCATCTATACTTTTTATTTCTTTATTTACAAACGAAACTTTTGTTTTTTCTTTTAATGTATTTATAAACTCACTCATACCATATTCAAACGAGTGGAGTTCTCCCGTAGGTTCTCCCCCTCTTTTTAATTTAATCATCCCCTTAAAAAGCGAACCGTATTTACATTCCACTTTTTTAAGCTTTGGAAATGCCGCATTCATAGAAGTTGCTTCAGGTTTAGAAGCGTATATTCCAGTCAATATTGGAATCATCATTTTTTGATAAAATTCCACTCCCAGTCTTCTTATGGCAAAATCTTTTACACTCTCTTCTTTATTACATACGGGTTTTATAAAAAATTCTTTTAAAACCCTCAGTTTTCCTGCCAGACTCATTATATTACTTGTTAAATACCCAACAGGGGATGATGGCAATTTTATAAGTTTATCATCATATATATATCTAATTTTGGCATTTTCATTGGCCTTTATCGGTTTTATTCCAATTTCTTCGCACAATTCCAATGTTTTTGGAGAATTGCTTAAAAAACCGTTTACGCCTTCTTCAAAAATATAATTTCCAACTTTTTGTGTATATGCTTTTCCTCCCCATTTTTCTTTTTCAAAAACTGTAATGTTATAATCCCCCTGAAGATAATAAGCCAATGAAAGCCCACTTATTCCTCCTCCTACAATTGCTAATTTTTGCATTTTTTTCTCCTATAACAGATTATTATTACACCTAATATTACCATAAACGAGCTTAAAAACTGTCCCATTGTAATATGATCAAATATAAATCCAAGCTGCGGATCCGGCTCTCTGTATAATTCACATAAACTTCTAAAAATACCATATGTTATAAGA
Organism: uncultured Nautiliales bacterium; assembly: GCA_964410645.1. Lineage (GTDB taxonomy): Bacteria > Campylobacterota > Campylobacteria > Campylobacterales > Nautiliaceae > JALTBU01. The sequence continues at coordinate 13,908 of CAYPHV010000003.1, read as the reverse complement.
TATAACCCTATTAATTCACCTTTACATTTATAAAAATTTTTATAAAACCAATAAATTATGACAAAACTCAAAAATCCTTCAAAAAAAGCTTCATAAAGTCCTATAGGATGCCTAAGGGCACCGTCTATATAAACTCCCCATGGAACAGTGGTAACACGCCCTATAATTCTTTCGTTTAAAAAATTACCAAATCTGCCGAAAATATATGCAAGAGGGGTAGCCAAAGCCACAACATCCATAAGCTTCCACAAATCTACTTTCTTAAATTTTATAAAAATAAAAGTGACAACGATACATCCTAAAACCGCACCATGGTAACTCATTCCGGCGATTCCCACAAAATGTCCATTTACAAAAGGATTAAACATCTCCCATGGATGTAAAAGATAATAACTGTTATCCCCCGGCATATAAAATAAAACATATCCGAATCTGGCACCTAAAATTATTCCCGCTTCACCCCATACGAAATATTCATCTATTGTTTTTCTGCTTAACTCAAATTTTTCGCCGAATTTTAAAGCCAGAAAATATCCTGTAATTAAAGCAGTAATATACATTATTGCATACCAATGAACATGAAAAGGACCCACGCTAAAGGCAATAGGATTAATATGAGAATATATATGCTGCCAGTATTCTACCAAATTATACATTTTTATTTTTTATTTTCTCTTATGGCCTCGGCAATTAATTCAAGCGGATGTCTAAAAAGTTTTTTATCTCCCACTTTATCTAGATGCTCTGTTATTTGCATTCGGCACGCGCTGCATTCGGCACTTACATACTGGGCATCCACTTTTTTTATCATTTCAGCTTTTAACATCCCTTCTTTTTTAGCTAAATGAAATTTTTCGCTTTGAATTGTAATACCTCCAAAACCGCAGCACATATCAGGATTTTCCATTTCTTTTATTTCACAAATACCTTTTAAAAGTTCTCTTGGTTCTTTTCTAATTCCAAAAACTTTTGCCGCATGACACGCATCATGATAAGTAACAGTCTTTTTATTTTTAACCTTAACTTTAGCTCTAATATCGGTATATTTATAAAGCCATTCTGTAGTTAAAAAAAGCTTCTCTTTTATCTTTTTATGTCTTTGCTGCCAATCGGGCATATAGTATTTTATATATTCTTCATAATCTTTTTTTAACATTGCGAAACAGGTAGCCTCAGGAACAAGTATCGCATCTACATCGTTTATAAACGTTTCAAAATATTCTATATTCTTTTTAATAAGATATTCCGTAGTTTGAAAATCACCCGTAAAATATGCCGGAGCCCCACAACAGTTTTGTTTTTTTGGAATAAAAATATCAATATCCAAAAATTTAAGAATATCAACCAAAGCATCCCCTACCTCGGTATAATTATAATTTGCAAGGCATCCTATAAAAATAGCCACTCTTTTTTTGGGATTTTTTACTTTTATTTGTTCAGGATATTTTTGCAAAAAAGTTTTTTTTCTAAAAGCTGGAATAAGTCTTCCTTTATGTAAAAAAGGTATAGAAAACCTGCTACGTATTGATTTTTTTTCTTCTTCGATTTTAAACCCGAAGATTTGAAAACAAAATCCTAATTTGCTTACCAAATCATATGCCCATCTGTGTCTGAGCATAAAGAAAAACGCTCTTTTCCACCAGGCAATACCGTATTTATCAGCCACTTTTTTCCTGGCATTTTCAATCATAAAATCAACAGGAATAGAATTTGGACAAATTTCAACGCATTGACTGCATAAAAAACAGCTCTCAACTGTGTCTTTAAATATTTTGTCCACTTCTATTTCGTTTCCTTCGGCAGCTTTTAAAATATCCAAAAAACCCCTGGGAGATGTGGATTCATCGGGATTTACCCTGTGAATTGTACATTCCGGAATACATTTACCACATTTAATACACATATCTGAAAATTCACTAAATTTAAACACCCTATACCTTTTTTACGCCAATTTACCAAACATTATTAATTTTGTCAATCAACATTTATTCTTTTTATCATTTTTTCAGCGTGCTGAGTCTTTCTTTTTTTGAACCTATAGCAGTTATTTGAATCCCAAAATTTCCATCTACTATAACTACTTCTCCTTCACCTATTTTTTTATCTTCAATTAAGATATCAAGCGGTTCGCTGGCAAGTTGATCAAGCTCAATTACACTTCCTATATCCATTCCGATTATATCCTTTAAAAGCATTATTTTACTCCCGATTCTAACTCTGAGCTGTAATTTGATATCCATAAGCATTTCAAGATTTTTTACTTCTTCGTGTACTTCTTTTGGCTTATTACCTGATATAGCGGGACTTTCTTTATTAAAAATAGATAAAAACGCATCGTCAAATAAAACTCCGCATATACTTACAACTTTTTTTATCTTACAATTAAAATTGACAATATAAGAATATGTGGAAAAATCATCTTTTCCGGTTACAAATTTTATATTAGAAATCTCAAATTTAAGTTTAGGTTTTTTCTGTGCTTCAAGAACAGTAGAAAGTGCACCCAAAATATTGGAAATTATTTCTTTAATAGCATCCAAATCGTCATCATCGACTTTTTCTTTTGCATTTCCTTCGCCTCCGAGCATTAAATCACAAACTGCCGTAGAAAAGGCTGGAGGCAATAAAAATAATATTCTTCCTTTTGGTGTTACATTTGCTTCCACTTTTACAAAAGGAGGCTTTGAACTGCCTATTTCTTTTGAGCGGGACAATAAAGAAATTTCAGGTGTCAGCCCTATTAATCCTTCTATGGTTGATTTTATTTCATTTTGTAATAAATTAATTAATTCATTCACTTTCTTCTCCTGTAATTTGTTCTAACTTTTGTTTTCTTTTCATTTCAAGCATTTCCAAAATATCTTTTACTTCATCATGCTCGGTTTTAAGCTTTTCTTTTATTTCAACGCATCTTCTGTATCTTTTTATTCCAAAATCGGCAACAAATTTTTCTCTTCCATCCACTTTTATCATAACGGTATCATTATTGGCACGGTTTAATTTTATTATATCACCCTCTTGTAAATCCAAAATTTCTTTCATATTAAGTTTTGCATACCCAAGTACCGCTTCAAGTTCCATTTTAGCACCTCTTAAAAGTGCTTTTAACTCCTTATTTCTTGATTTTCTGGAGTTTTTTTCACTAAACATCAAATCTCTGCTTGCAAGTCTTGGAAGCAGACTCTCAATAGAAATTACAGGATAGCATATATTCATCATTCCACTTGTCTGTCCTATAATAATTTCCATAACCACCATTATAACAATTTCATTTTGTGCAACAATCTGTACAACATTCGGACTTGATTCTTTAGCTTCAATTACCGGGTATATATCTATGACAGGGGACCATATTTCTTTCATATTTGCAATAATAACTTTTAAAATTTGATCAAGTAAATTTAACTCAATATCGGTAAATTCCCTATCAGTGTCAAACGGTATCCCAGGGCCTCCGAGAAGCCTGTCTATCATAGGAAAAACAATACTCGGATTAATCTCAATTACACCTTTTCCATCAAGCGGTTTAATAGAAAAAACGTTAAATGAAGTAGGGCTTGGAAGAGACATTAAAAACTCTCCGTAAGTCATTTGATCGACTGAATGGAGCTGAATCTCAACAATACTTCTCATTAAAGATGAAATCTTGCTAGCAAGATTTCTTGCCATTTTATCGTGAATTGCCCTGATACTTCTTAATTGTTCTTTGCTTACCCTGTTTGGCCTTTTAAAATCATATAAAGTTATTTGACGCTGTTCTAAAATATCCGAAGTTTTAGAAATTTCTTCCGGGTTTACGTCTTCATCTTCAACAACGTCAAGCAGTGCATCGATTTCATCTTGTGAAAGTATTTCAGCCATTTAGTTTTTTCCTTATTTTTTTTATAACTTTTTTATGAACCTGAGATATTCTGCTTTCGGTAACTTTCAATATCTCACTAATCTCTTTTAAAGACAGTTCCTCAAAATAATAAAGCTGGATTATTAACTGTTCCTTTTTGTCGAGTGTTGATAAAACTTTTTTTACGGACTGCATTAGTTCTTCCTGTTCAATTTCTTTAGAAACATCATCGTAATATTTTAATTGATCATCAAAAGGCATTACACTGTATATTTCATCTGCACACCTGGCTTTTTTCACTTTTTCTATGTCAATATTCAATATTTTACTCAATTCTTCATCGCTTGGAGAATAATTATATTTTGATTCATAATCCAAAATAATTTTGTCTATCTGTTTAATCAGTTTTCTGTTTCCCCTGCTTAAATTATCCAATTTTCTTAAAAAATCAAGCATTGAACCGTAAATTCTTTTTTGTGCATACCCCCAAAAATTATCATTTTTTTTAGTATCATATCTATGCGAAAGCTTCACAAGCTCCTCATAGCCGATAGAAACCAAATCATTGAAATCCACACTGTCCGGAAGTCTTTCTTTAAGTCTTGCGGCCATAGCTTTTACAGCAGGCATATAATCTAATATCAAAGAATCTTTATAATCTTTCAAAAGCTTGGAATATGGATTATGCTGCATTTATTTTCTTTCGGATAAATGCAGTTTCTTCTTTATCGATTTGTTTTATAAACTGATAATTTTCATATATAAAATTTTCATTTTTTTCCAATTCTTTTATCTGAATATTTAAAACTTCATCAATAGTGTTTTTATTAAAAAATTGAAATTTTTTAATATCAAGATATTTGACAAAAAAAGCCATACCGGCTATCGAAATCAAATAAAAAACCGCCGTCAGCAAAAAGGTGGTAAATAAAAAATCGCTAAATTCAAAATTTTTCAAAATAGAATATATAATCCCTATAAAAAACCCTGAAACTGTTGAAAAATAGATAAAATTTTCATTTTCCATATATCGCCTTTAAAATCCCGCAAAAATTTTCTTAAAAAATTCCGCAATACCGTTTTTATTTTCAAGCACTTTTCGTTCCGAAATTTTTGCAAGTTTTTTGGCAATATTAAAAATCTGCTCGCTTACAGCGCAATTTGAAAACTCTTTTACAAACAATTGCCTTTTTATTGATGAATTTAATATTAATTTATTTTTTTGGACAAATCCCAGCATCTGAATTCTAAACTCTTTTTTAATATTTTTTTGTGCTACATTAAAAATAGTTTTAAATACATTTTTAGCCTCTTTTTCATTTGCGGCTTCATTTAAAATCATATAAACCAGATTTCTTTTTTCACTGATAACTTTTATCATAGCATACGCATCGGTAATAGCGGCAGGTTCCGGAACAGTTATAACCAAAACATCATCAGCCGCATCCAAAAAAACCTGCACTCTTTTATCAATACCCGCACTTGTATCTATAATAAAAAAATCAAAATCCTCCAAAAAATCAAGCTGAGTAAAAAAATTGGACAGATTTGTTTCATCTGCATAATTAATGATGTCTTCTCCGCTTTCACCGGGTATTAAAACAAATCCGTTTTCCACCTCAACAGCCACATCTTTTAATTCGCATTCCCCTTTTAACACATTAAAGATATTTTTTTTTGCATTAACCCTAAGCAAAACATCAAGATTGGCAAGACCTATATCGGCATCAAACAATGCAACCTTAAATCCAAGCTGATGCAGGGCATATCCAAGGTTTATACTTATTGTAGATTTTCCAACCCCTCCCTTGCCACTGGTAACGGCAATAACTCTTGTAGATAATTTTTTAGGTTCTCTTTTTACCAAATCTTTTAATTTATCCGCCTGAGTTTTCAATCAAGATCCTTTTCAAGAATGCCTTTTAATAAATATTCGGCACTCGCTTCCATTAAATCATCGGGAACTTCCTGACCTGTTGAATAATAACTGACCGGTTTTTTTGCATCTAAAATAAGCGAAAAAATATTCCCGTAAGTTTTTGTTTCATCAAGCTTTGTAAAAACAAGCGTGTCAATAGGTAAAATCGAAAAGTTTTTATAAATATCTTTTAAATCTTCATATTTGCTGACAGCAGAAAGCACCAGATTAATATTTATTTCAGCAAACGTATTTATTTTCAAAAATCTGCTTAATTTTTCTATTTTTTCCCTGTCATGCTGACTGCTTCCGACTGTGTCAATCAAAATATAGTCATTATGCCTTAAAGAATTCAAAGCATCTTCAAAATCATTCGGGTCTACCACTGTTTCAATAGGAAGTCTCATCATTTTGGCATATGTCATCAATTGTTCAACCGCTCCGATTCTATATGTATCAAGCGTTATAATTCCTACTTTATGCCTTGATTTCAGTTTATATGCATATCTTGCGGCAAGTTTTGCAATGGTAGTGGTTTTACCAACCCCCGTAGGCCCGATAAACATTAAAATTTTTTTATGCGGAGCGCTTATTTCCCTTTCAAACCTTACAGGAATCATTTTTTTTAAAAGTGTATTGAAATATCTTTTAATAGCCATTCTATTTTTTCTCATTCTAAGAGGCATATATTTAATAGTAAGCTTCATTATTTCATCCAAATGCTTTATGCTTATTCCACTGGCTTTTGCCAAAGCGTATATTTCACTGAATTCAGGGGGTATTTCTGTTAAATCTTTATTTGTAAAATCCCATACATTGGCCTGGAGATATTTTAAAGTATCGGCAATTTGTTCTACTTTTTCTTTTAACTCTTTTATTTCTTCGTTATTAACCGGTTTTAATTTATTAATATTTTTTTCAGATTGTTTTTTAGGGGAAAAAGAATCTATTTTTTGTGCGGCGCTTGAAAGTTTCAGCATTACATCATCCATATTTTTTTCTTTTGCTGATTTGGAAGTGACGTTTTTTTGTTTTTCCTCAATCGCTACAACAATTTCATATAAACCTGCGGACGTTAATGTTTTTCTTTTTATTTCTTTACTTGAAACAATTATCGCATCATTCCCAAGCTCTTTTTTAACTTTATCAAGAGCTTTGATATATGTCGGTGCTGTATATGTTTTAAGCTTCAATTCAATCCTTTAAAATAAGAGGTATTAAAACCGAATCCCTTTCTTTGAAAAAAGGATGTGGTAATATTAAATCTTTTTTATTTATTTTCAAATTATTATAAAATATTATATCCAAATCTAACGTTCTCGGCGCATTTTTAAAACTTCTGACCCTGCCAAATTTTTTTTCTGTATATAAAAGAAATTTTAATAATTTAAAAGGTGGCATATTTGTTTTTATTATTATAACAGAATTATAAAAATCAGGTTGATTCAAATATCCAAACGGAGGGTTTTTATAAATAATAGATGTTTTTAAAATATCTATTTTAGGATGATTTTGAAAAAAAAGATAAAGTTTTTTAAATCTTCTTATACAGTTTCCAACATTACAGCCTATCCCTATTAATGCAATATTTTTTTTATTACTTTTCTTATAATTACTTGGAAAAAAAGTTGTTTTTATTATTTTTCTGTTATCATTAAATTTAAACCTTAATTTTCCATTTTTCATTCTTCAATTTCCATTATTTAATGTTTTTTTATTTTTCACTGCTGTTTTTTACAGCCGGTATTAACCTTGTCTAATTTATTTGGGCATTCCTCTGCCTGCGATATATCCGTATATTCTTCTTATTATTCTTTTAAGAACAGGAGTAAAATTGCCCCTTTTTACAGATCTTTTTATTGCATTGACATCCCCTAAATATTTAGCGCTTTTGTAAAGTATGCTTCTTATTTTACTAATACTCACTTAACACCTCCGGCTTTGAGTTATAATCAATCATAATCATATCTTCAATTCTCATTCCAAAAGCATCAGGAATATAAATACCGGGCTCTATCGTAAAAACCATGCCTTCTTCTAAATAAATTTCATTTCTTGAACTTATATAAGGCCATTCATGAATATCAAGCCCTACTCCATGGCCCAAAGAATGCACAAAATATTTTCCGTATCCTGCATTTTCTATTACATCTCTTGCCTTTTTGTCTAATTCTCTGGCTTTCATTCCCACTTTAACGGACTTTATAGCTTTTTCCTGAGCCTTCAAAAGAACATCATAAACTTTTTGAATATTTTTAGAAAATTCCTGTTTTTTTGACATATTCAAATGGCTGTTTATACAAATAGTCCTTGTCCTGTCAGAACAATATCTTTTATATTTGATTCCGGCGTCCAAAAGCAGCAAATCGCCTTTTTTTAATTTTTTCTTGCTTGGAAGTGCATGTGGTTTTGCCGCATTTTCATTAATGGCCACAATCGGCTCAAAGCTTAGCTCCCGTCTTCCCCTGTTTGAAAGTTTTTCTTTAAATCTGTAAGAAAGTTCGTATTCATTAATATTTTTTTCTATAACTTTTGCAAATTTATCAAATGACTTTGCCCCGAGTTTTGCCGCTTTTTTTATTATTTTAAGTTCATCCGGACTTTTTATCACTCTTTTTTTATGAGAATAAAACGGGACTTCCTGCAAAGTAACAGCCGTTGCAAATAAATTATATTCTTTTTTATTCCAGTTATTGGGATCTATTTTTATTTTTTTCACTCTGTTTTTTAGAATAAGTTCCCTTGCTTTTTTTACCAAATCCCTGGATTCAACAACCAAAACATTCTTGGCTTTTTCCTGTGCGTCAAGAGTATATCTTCCGTCTGTAATAATATATTTGTTACCGTTTACGGATAAAAAAATGGCATTATCACTGCTCCAGCCGCATTCATAATAAATTTCATTTTCTTTATTTAGTATATAGTTCAATTATTTTTCCTGACTTTGTGTTTTTTGCGCTTTTTGCGCTTCTTTGGCTCTTTTAATTTGACTTAATATTTCCAAAAGCCCTATTAATCCCAAATGATAGCTAAGAGGACCCATACCTGTAATAGTTCCGGCAACAATATCGCTGATCAGTGATTTATGTCTAAATTCTTCTCTTGAAGCAATATTGGTCATATGCACTTCTATAACCGGAAGTCTTACCGAAGCAATAGCATCTCTCAATGAAACAGATGTATGGGTAAGCGCTGCCGGATTGATCAAAATTCCGTCTGTTCCGTCTCTTAAACTCTCCTGTATGGAATCAACAAGATCACCTTCATGATTTGACTGAAAAAATTCTATTTCAAATCCGTTTTGTTTTGCAACAGCTTCCAAATTCTTATTAATATCATCCAGTTTCATAGGCCCGTAAAGATGCACTTCTCTAACACCCAATAAATTCAAATTTGGTCCGTGAATTACTTTTATTTTCACAATTTCTCCTTTTTTATTGTTATTTTACTAAAATTTTGGCATAAATATTGCTTAAACAATATAAAAAGGAACTATTTTGATAAAATTAAAAGCTGATTATATCCTAAGTATGAATAAAAATTTTGATATTTTGAAAAATGCGGAAATTTTATTTGATAAAAAAATAATCGACATAGGATATAATTTACCTGGAAAAAGCGTTTATCTGGGTAAAAATTCGGTTTTAATGCCGGCATTAATCAATACCCACACTCATCTTGAATTCAGTTCCAATAAAACTTCTTTGAATTTTGGCGATTTCATTAGTTGGCTTGATTCTGTTATTTTAAATAGAGAAACTTTATTCAACGAATGCAAGCACAAATGTTTTAAAAATGCAATAAATGAAATGAAAAAAAGCGGTATTTGCACATTTGGAGAAATAAGCTCCAGCGGAAATGATTTAAAATATTTAAAGCATTCTCCTTTGAAAATAGTATATTTCAACGAAATCCTGGGAACAAACCCTGCAATAGTAGATATATTGTATCAGGATTTTCTAGCCAGAATCAACGAATCCGAACAGTTACAAAATGAAAACTTCAAAATAGGTATTTCTATTCATTCTCCTTATTCTATACATCCGATATTATTAGATAAAGCCATTGCTTTGGCAAAAGAAAAAAATCTGCCGGTTCAGACTCATTTTATGGAAAGCAATGCCGAACGACGCTGGCTTGATAATGGAACAGGGGAATTTAAACTCTTTTTTGAAAAACATTTTAAAAATGCCAAACCTTTGATCAAACCTATGGAATTTTTAGAAAAATTTCAAGATATAAATACAACTTTTATACACTGCGTATATGCAAACGATAAAGAATTGGAAAAAATTAATAAATTAAACGCTTATATCGCCCACTGCCCTGTTTCAAACAGACTGTTAAATGTAGGATTACTGAGTTTGGAAAAAGTAAAAAACAATTCTATTGATTATTCGATTGCGACAGATGGACTAAGCTCAAACTATTCTTTAAATTTATTCAAAGAAATAAGGGCTGCATTATTTATGCACATTGATCTTCATCCTAAATACCTGGCTAAAGATTTATTAAAAGCGGTAACAATTAACGCCGCAAAATCTCTTGGATTAAATAATGGAAGTTTGGAAAAAGGAAAAGATGCGGATATTATTTCTTTCCAATTGCCGGGCGCGGTAGAAAATCTTGAACTACTGCCTATGCAAATAATATTGCATACTAATGAAGTAAATAAATTATATGTTAACGGAGAAGAGATTTAATCTTTTTTTATAATCTCAACTCTTCTGTTTAACGCCCTGTTTGTTGAAGTTGTATTAGGAAGCAATGGATAATCTTCTCCACATCCTTTGACGGTAATTCTTTTCTGATTAATTCCATACACTTTTACCAAAACATTTTTAACGGCTTCGGCTCTTTGGAAAGAAAGTTTTAAATTATATTTTTTACTTCCGATATTATCTGTATAACCGTCTATTTCAATATCAATTTTTGGATTGGCTTTTAAAACTTCGGCTATTTTTTTAATTTCAGGATAATAAATTTTTTTTACTTTGAATTTATCAAAATCAAAATTAACCCTCAAAGTCGTAATTATCGGACACCCTTCATGATTTACCGTAACATTTTTCGGTGTATTGGGGCATTTATCTATTTTATCAGGGACTCCATCGCCGTCGCTGTCTTTTAAAGCTTCAGCCACATATACCTTTTTGATAATAATTTTAGGTTTCTCTTTTGTAGAATTATTATCCCAACCAACAATTTTTTTATTACCTGCCAAGCCTACAACATTATCAGCCATAGGTTTATCAGCACAACCAATTATAAATAACGCACTTACTGCTAAAAAAATAACTTTTTTCATTTTAACTCCTTAAAATTTCTCTTTGACCTTTCGCATTAGGCGGGGACAATATCCCGACTCTTTCCATCTGTTCGATAATATTTGCTGCCCTATTATACCCAATTTGAAGTCTTCTTTGAAGATAACTGATACTTGTTCTTTTTTCAGTTAAAATAATTTTTTTTGCTTCATCAAATAATTCATCGGCATCATTAATATCTTCTTTTGTAATTGTATCATCTTCTATTGTATTTACAATAGACAAATCATACTCTGCCGCCCTTTGAGATTTCAAAAAGTCTACAATTTTTTCAATCTCGTCTTCATTTGTAAAAGGAGCATGCAGTCTTATAAGAGAGCTAATCCCAGGAGGCGTAAAAAGCATATCCCCACGCCCCAGCAGACTTTCAGCTCCGTATTGATCCAAAATAACTTTAGAATCAATTTTTTGACCCACTTTAAAGCTTATTCTGCTTGGCAGATTGGCTTTTATAAGCCCCGTAACCACATCCACGCTTGGTCTTTGGGTCGCAACTATCAAATGAATACCGCTCGCCCTTGCCATCTGGGAAAGTCTTGCAATGGAATATTCCACATCTTTACCGCTTGTCATCATCAAATCGGACAGTTCGTCAATTACTATAACAATATACGGCAGCTTTTTAGATGATTTTTTATTAAAGCCTTCAATATTTTTAACTTTTATCTTTGCCATTAATTTATAACGTCTTTCCATCTCTTTTACCATAGCGTTAAGTGCCGTTATCGCTTTTTTAGATTCTGTAATAACAGGCGTCAAAAGATGCGGAATATCGTTATAAATAGAAAATTCAAGCATTTTCGGATCAATCATCAAAATTTTTAATTCGTCTGGGGAATTTTTATAAAGAAGTGAAAGAATCATAGCATTAATCCCCACACTTTTACCACTTCCGGTAGTTCCCGCTATAAGCAAATGCGGCAATTTTTTAAGATCTGTTACAAAAGGGGCTCCGACTATATCTTTTCCAAGAGCCAGTGTCAGCGGAGATTTTGCTTTTTTAAAAATATCGCTTTCAAGTATTTCCCTAAGATAAATAATTTCCTGTTTGTCATTTGGAATTTCTATCCCGACAACATCTTTTCCCGGAATCGGAGCCTGGATACGGATAGACTGGGCTTTAAGAGCCATTGCCAAATCATCCTGAAGAGCCAAAATTTTACTTACTTTTATATGCGCCAGGGGTTTAAATTCAAAAGTGGTAACAACAGGCCCGACATAATATCTGACAACATCTCCCTCTATTTTAAATTTTCTAAGCTTTTCTATAAGAATCTTTATTTTTTTATCTATCTGGGCTTCATTAATTTCTTTTTTATGCCTTGGGGGTGCTTTTAAAAAATTTAATGACGGAAATTTCCAATTTTTAGGTTTTTCCCTTTCCCCTATTTCTATTTGTGAAAGCAGTTTTTTTGTATCTTCAAGTTCTTCAACATGTGCAATTTTATTTTTATTTACAAAGTTCTCGTTTTTTGTTTTTCCAGAAAGTTCCTCATCGTGCTTACTGTTTTCATAAGTTTCACTATTTTTATCCACAAGAACGTTTTCTTGAATATTTTTGGCATTATTGCTTTCATATTCTTTATTTTCATCATCCAGTTCAATATTTTCCAAATATGATCTATTTACATCATCCTCTTCATTATCCCCATTATTTTCATTATTATGTAAATTTTTATGATTATTTTTATCAGTATGGTTTTTGTTTCTGAAAAAATTAAATATTTTTTCTTCAAACAACATAAAAAATCCCCATCCACCCAAAACTATAATCAAAAGTATTATTCCAAACAGTCCTATAAAAGAACTAAGAGTATTTACAAATAAATTTCCTATAACGCCTTTATCTGTTATTAACGACTGTATAAACAAAAAATCAAAAAAAAGAATTAATACGCCAAAAACTTTTAGTGAATTTTTAGAATCATATTTTTTTTTATAGGCTAAATACAAAATCCACAAAAGATAAAAGACCAAAACATACGAAAAAAAACCAAAAAGTTCAAAATTGAGTTTTCCCGCAAATTCGCCTATTTTACCTACATAATAAAAATGAGGCAGTATTGTGGCAATTCCCAAAAATATAATAACTGCAAAAAGAAGTAAGAACAACGCTTTTCTTAAAATTATTTATCCTTTTTATTGAAATTTTACCTTAAATAATTAAGTAGCGTCAAATTATTGACTTTTGTAATACTTGCAAGCAAAGCTTTATATGAGAGTTGAAGTGAATTTAAACGCATGGTTGCTTGTCCCAAATCCGTATCTATATTATCAGACTGTAAAGACTTAACATGGTTGCTGAGCATACCGACTCTTTGAATATTTAAATCAAATTCACGGCTTACAGCACCTATCTTCGCATGCTCTCTTCTAGTCCTGTCCATAATATGCTCTATTGCTTCGAGCCCTCCCTGGATACCAAAATTTCTTGGACTAAGTGAATTGGCATCGGCATAATTTTTCCCGGATTCAACCGCTTTAATCGATTTTTGCAAAACAGAGAAAAAATTCGTTTGCGAAGAATCTATTGTTAAGGCATTGTTTTCCTGAAATGAAATATTATTACCCTCATTAAACATCGAAAGCTGAATTTTTGACGGATTATTATTTAAATCTTTTGCATAAAAATGTCCATTGTCCATTCCTGTATTAACTTCTTTTTTTGCTTCTTCCACTGCTTTCTCATATCCTTCAGGAGAATTATCATCATCTTTATATTTTCCGCTTACAATCATAGAAACAACATCTCCAAGCTGCCTGAATGTAAGCCCTTTTGTTTTTTCTTTTGAAGAGATTATATCGTGCGCCGGTGTTTTATT
>CAYPHV010000002.1:0-72923 GCA_964410645.1 uncultured Nautiliales bacterium | reverse complement strand
CTTACGGTTAAATTACTTCCACTTCTTAAAATATTATTATTTATCTGAAATTTTCCTATCCTGTTGTATTGGCCTACGAATGATTTGGCTGATAAATTTTTTTCAATTTGTAATTCATTATCTCCCGACGTTGTATTTAAATCCTTATAATAATTATCGCCCTGTGTATTGTTTTCATCAAAATACATTGTATTTATCAGCTGAAGCAATGAAAATTCCTGAAAAAAAATCTCTTCTTTAGCTGATGTTTTTGCACTTTTTACTGTTGTTTCAAGCATTACAGGAAATGTTGTAGAGATTATTCCTATAACAACCAAAGCAACTAAAATTTCAATCAGTGTAAAAGATTTAGATTTTTTTTGATTTTTCATATGTGTCAACAATACCTTTCATAATTTTCCCTCTAACACCTTCCTCTTCCAATGTTTTTATTCCCGCTGCCGTTGTGCCTTTAGGAGACATTACAGAATTTTTAATTTCGCTGAAATTACTGTTTAACGCCGTAAAACTTTTAAAAAGGCCCTTTGTCAGTTTTTCGCTTATTTCTCTTCCAAGTCCCGTATAAACTCCCCCGTCGCTTATTGCTTCTGCAATTATAGCCAAAAATGCGGGGCCGCTTCCAATAATGGCGGTTGCCATATTAATTTCATCATCATTTTTTACCCAAATTATATCGCCAATTTTACCTAAAATCTGTTCCGCTGTATTTTTAGCGTTTTTATCTCCTGTAACCGCCGTAGTGGAAGCAGAGTATTTTGCCGCTATATTCGGCATTGCCCGGATATAACTTTTTGCTTTTATATATTTTTTAAGTTCGGCCAAACTTTTTCCGGCCAAAATTGAAATCAGGATTTCGGCTTCTCCTTTTATTTTTGCAGATACTTCCTGCAAAGCATAGGGTTTAACGGCTAAAATCACTGTTTTACCGCTTATGTCATAACCTTCTATCATATTAAATTTAATATCAAATTCTTTTGAAATTTTTTTTAATTTTTCCTCATTTCTTCCAACCACTTCCACATTTTCCATATTCCATTTTGAATTTTTCATCCCGTTTAGAATTGATTTTGCCATCACCCCGTAACCGATAACACTAACTTTTATCATTTTTCAGCCTTTATAAAATCTTTTAACGCCTTTGCAAGTGAATAATTATACCCGTCCAATATCGCCTGGCCTAAAAGTCTGTCTTTCATATTAAAAATAACAGGAGCTGCAAAATTAACCGTGGAATTTAAAAAAGGCTTTTGCAAGATTAAAATAGTTAAAACAAGTAAATTATCCGGATTTAATTTTAAATTTTCTGCAAATTCATCATTCAGTTCAAAATCATAATCATGTCTTAAAACAAACGGATTTATAAGAGTAAATTCTACATTTTTCCCTTTTAATTTATAAAAAACATTATCAATCTTTTTCAATTTATATGTTTGTTCTTTTTCAAAACCCAAAATAGGATAAACACTTTTAAATTCCATAAAATTCCTTTTTTAAAAAGCTTTTTATAATTATAGTATAATTACGCAAAAAAAGGATAAGAGTGAGAGAGTACAATCCTAAAGAATTTGAGCAGGAAACATATAAATTATGGGAAGACAATAAATTTTTTGAAGTTGATTACAGTAAAAAAAAGAATTTCTGTATTATGATGCCACCTCCAAATGTAACCGGCAGCCTTCATATAGGGCACGCCTTAACTTTTACCCTTCAGGATATTATTGTAAGATATAAAAGAATGGACGGATATGCCACTTTGTGGCAGCCCGGAACTGATCATGCCGGAATCGCCACTCAAAATGTTGTTGAAAAACAGATACTTTCCGAAGGAAAAACAAAAGAACAAATCGGACGCAAAGAATTTTTAAAAAGGGTTTGGAAATGGAAAGAATTTTCGGGAGGAACCATTACAAAACAGCTTAGACACCTGGGGGCATCCCCTGCATGGAGCAGAGAAAGATTCACAATGGACAAAGGTCTTCAAAGAGCGGTAAGAGTTGCATTTAAAAAACTTTATGATGAAGGTTTTATAGTAAAAGGCAATTATATGGTCAATTGGTGTCCAAAAGACGGGGCGCTCAGCGATATAGAAGTTGAATACGAAACGCACGAAGGAAATTTGACATATATGAAATATCCGATTATTGAAAGCCACGAATATATTGTCGTAGCAACAACAAGACCCGAAACATATTTTGGAGATACCGCCGTTATGGTAAATCCGTCGGATGCAAGATACAAACATTTAATAGGCAAAAAAGTAAAACTTCCTTTAATAAACAGAGAAATACCTATAATTGCAGACGAATATGTAGACATGGGATTCGGAACAGGCGCGGTTAAAGTAACCCCCGCACACGATCCCAACGATTATGAAATAGGACTTAGACATAATTTAGAATTAATTAAGGTTTTTGATGAAAAAGGTATTTTAAACGAACAGGCCGGCGAATTTAAAGGACGTGACAGAATTGAAGCAAGAGAAGATATTGTAAAAAAATTAAAAGAAAACGGATTTATTGAAAAAATAGAACCTTATACGCATCAAGTCGGGCACTGCTACAGATGTAAAAGTATAATTGAACCTTATGTATCAACCCAGTGGTTTTTGAAAAAAGAGGTGGCAATTCCCGCTATCGAAGCGGCAAACAGAGGCGACGTTAAATTTCATCCGGGTCAATGGAAAAACAATTATGATGCATGGATGAGAGAACTTAGAGACTGGTGCATCAGCCGTCAGTTATGGTGGGGCCATCAGATTCCCGTATATTACTGCGACACTTGCGGCAATGAATGGGCAAGCGTAGAAGAACCGGTTGAGTGCCCAAAATGCCACAGTAAAAAATTTCATCAAGACCCCGATGTTCTAGATACATGGTTCAGCTCGGCACTTTGGCCGTTTTCAACTTTGGGATGGGAAAACGGTGAATGGGAAAAAAATATTAAATGGAACGAAGCTGATTTAAAAAGATTTTATCCGAATAATCTGTTAATTACCGGTTTTGATATTCTATTTTTCTGGGTAGCCAGAATGATGATGATGGGCGAACACTTCCTTGAAAAAGTACCGTTTAAAGATGTTTATCTTCACGCACTTGTAAGAGATGAAAACGGACAAAAAATGAGTAAAAGCAAAGGCAATGTAATTGACCCGCTCAAAATGATTGATAAATATTCAGCCGATATTATGAGATTTACTTTGGCAATCCTGGCCGTTCAGGGAAGAGATATAAAACTTTCCGAAAGCAAAATGCTTGAAAGCAGAAATTTTACAAACAAACTTTATAACGCGGCCAGATTTTTAAAAATGAATCAAAATTATTTTAAAGATTTAGAAAAAAACAGTATAAAAACAGAACTTGGAGCCTGGATGTTCTACAAATTCAATGAAGCCGTAAAACAAGTAAGATATGCCCTTGATGAATACAGATTTAACGACGCGGCCATGAGCCTTTACAGATTTTTATGGAATGATTTTTGCGACTGGGGAATTGAATTATCAAAAGTTGGCAAATCCAGTATAAACGAACTTGGAAGTATTTTTAAAGAATCTATGAAGCTTCTCCATCCGTTTATGCCGTTTCTTACTGAATTTTTATATCAGGAATTAAGCGGAACCGACATTAAAAACAATACAATTATGTTAAAAGATTATCCAAAAACCGCAGATATTAAAAAGACAACAGATTTTGATTTGATTATTGAAGCCATAATATCCCTTAGAAGAATAAAAGCCCTGACTCAAAGTAATTTTAACAAAGCATATGTTTTAGCCAATTTGCCTGAAACAGCAAAAGAGTATATTAAAAAACTGGCAAAAGTGGAAGAAGTTGAATTTATTCAAAAACCTATAGAAAACGCTCTAAGAGATATAAGCGACAATCTTGAAACAATGGTCAGTAAAAAAGATATTGATATCAGACCTATTCTAAACAGACTTGAAAATCAAAAAATCAAATTAAACAAAGAAATTGAAAAACTTGAAAAAAAACTTTCAAACAAAAATTTTTTAGAACGCGCGCCTAAAGAAGTCGTAGAAAAAAATAAAACGGAACTTAACGGATTAAAAGAAAAATTTCAAAAAATAAATGAGGAATTAAGGAAATTAAATGATTAAAAAAATATTTTTTACTTTTCTTGCATTAATTTTTATGGCAGGCTGCAGCAAAAATCCTGAAATAAACAAAGATTATAAAACATCTCTTGAAAATCATCAGCATATAAAACAAGACATAATAGACAATTCTTTAGACAAAGCCGATAATGATTTTATGTCTCTTGAAGCTGATTTTCCAACTTCTATGTATATTAAAAGTGATTTATTATCTTTATTTTTAGCTCATTTGAATAATCAAGACTTTGAACTGACAAAATTTTATTTAAACCAGTATGAAAAAAGATATGCTTCTATTCAGGAAATACCTTGGTGCGAATATCAAAAAATTAAAATAAATTTTTCAAAATATCAAAATGCTTATACAAACCAAAAAGAATTGCTTGATTTAATCAGCCAGTGTAAATTATTCAAATCCA
Source organism: uncultured Nautiliales bacterium (assembly GCA_964410645.1). GTDB lineage: Bacteria > Campylobacterota > Campylobacteria > Campylobacterales > Nautiliaceae > JALTBU01. The sequence continues at coordinate 68,393 of CAYPHV010000002.1, read as the reverse complement.
CTTATCCAAAGTCAATTTTTATGCCCGAAGTAAATACTATTTATATAAAAGCTGTATTGACCAAACAATATTTAAATGATAAAATAAAAAAATTATATATCAAATTAGGCGAGAAAAAAGCCTCCCAAAAATTCAAAGCTGACATCCCCAAAGATTCTATACCTCCGCATATTCCGTGGTATAAAAAATTATTTTATTGGTAAGGAAAAATATGATACTTGAAAATTATGAAAAATTGCCGGCAAAAATTCCGGTATTAATAGAAAAGGATTTAATATATCCGTTTATGATAATTCCTATTTTTTTGGAAAAAAAAGAAGATATAGATGCTATTCAAAAAGCAATCGACGATCATTCTCTGCTTTTTGTCTCCATAAAAAACGAAATTAACACATATGGCACAATAGGAACTATTATCAGAAAAGTTGCCCTCCCCGAAGGTAAAGTAAAAATTCTTTTCCAAGGACTGACAAGAGGAAAAATTTTAGAAATTTTAGATAAAAATCCGACTATAGCCCTTGTTGATAAAATTGAACCGCAAAAAGAACAAAGAAAAGAAATTAACGCATTACTGGAAACATTAAAAGAACATATTACCACATTAAGCGAAATTAACCCTTTTTTTCCCAAAGATTTTATTAAAATAATCGATTCAAATTCCGATCCGGACAGAATAGTGGATATAATCGCAAGCGCCCTTAAATTACCAAATGAAAAAGGATATGAACTTTTTCAGGAAACATCTTCAAAAGAAAGACTTATAAAGCTTATTCACTTTATTCTGGAAGAAACAGAATCAATAAAACTGAAAAACGAACTTAACAAAAAGGTTATGGAACAAATTCAGGAAGTCAACAGAGAGCATCTCTTGAAACAACAGTTAAAATTAATTCAAAAAGAACTTGGAATTACAAATGAGCTTGAAGAAGAAATCAATGATTATAAAGAAAAATTGGAAAAATTAAAACCATGTATAGAAAAAAACGCATATAAAGAAATAAAAAAACAGATAAATAGGCTTTCCAGAATGCATCCTGATTCGGCAGAAGCCACAACAACTATGAACTATATAGAATGGGCTTTGGAAATTCCTTTTTGCACATATGCAAAAGAAAAAATTTCTATAAAAGAGCTCCAAAACAGACTAGACAAAGACCATTACGGATTAAAAAAACCAAAAACAAGAATAATTGAACATTTCGGAGCCAAGGAACTGGCTAAAAAAAGAGGAGAAGAATTTAACGGAGTAATATTATGTTTTATCGGTCCCCCTGGAGTCGGTAAAACAAGTCTGGCAAATTCCATTGCAAAATCACTTGACAGGAATTTGGTAAGAATTGCTCTGGGCGGATTAGAAGACGTGAATGAGTTAAGAGGCCACAGAAGAACATATATCGGCGCAATGCCAGGACGTATTACCCAGGGAATAATAAATGCAAAACAGATAAACCCTGTAATGATTCTTGATGAAATTGACAAAGTTTCACATTACAGGGGAGACCCGACAGCTGTTTTGCTTGAAATATTAGATCCGGAACAAAATTCCCATTTCAGAGATTTATATCTTAATTTTGATTTAAACTTAAGCAAAGTTTTATTTATTGCAACAGCAAACGATCCAAGTACCATTCCCGCCCCTCTTAGAGACAGAATGGAAATAATTTTTATAGACAGTTACACTCCCCAGGAAAAATTTCAAATAGCAAAGAGATATTTAATTCCGCAAGAAATTAAAAAGCATTCTCTTAAAAAAAGCGAAATATCTATTTCCGATGCCGCTTTAAAAGAAATAATCGAAGAATATACAAAAGAAGCCGGTGTTAGAAATTTAAGACGTGTAATAGCAAAAATAATGAGAAAAACCGCTTTAAATATTTTGGAAGGAAAAGAAAAAAATAAAATAAGTGTAAAAAATTTAAAAGAATATCTCAAAAAACCTATTTTTGAAGCGGAATCAATAGACAAAAAAGATAAAATCGGAGTTGTAAATGGTCTAGCATGGACACCTGTGGGTGGGGAAGTTTTGAGAATAGAAGCCGTTAAATACAAAGGCAAAGGACAAATTACGCTTACAGGGCAACTAGGCGATGTAATGAAAGAATCGGCACATATAGCCTTTACCTTAATAAAAGTATTAATTGACAATAAAAAAATTGAAGTAAAAGAAAAAGGTAAAGAAAGTATTTATTATAAATACAATATTCATATTCATGTCCCAGAAGGCGCCATTCCAAAAGACGGGCCTAGCGCAGGTATTACATTAACAACCGCCATTGCAAGTATTTTCAGCGGAAAAAAAGTGCACTCCGACCTTGCAATGACAGGTGAAATTACATTAAGCGGAGATATATTGCCAATAGGCGGTTTGAAAGAAAAATTAATCGCCGCATACACCGCAAAAATAAAAAAAGTTTTAATACCTGAAAAAAATCTAAAAGATCTGGATGAAATTCCAAACGAGGTAAAAGAAGGCCTCGAGATAATTCCGGTTAAAAAAATAGAAGAAGTTCTAAACCACGCTTTAATAAAATGAAATATTTAATCTTTATACCTCTTTTTCTTTTCGCTTCGATTAATCAAAAAATTATACTTTTTTATAAAAAAACTTTTCCCAATATTATTATAAAAAAAATAAAGTTTATTCCAGCACCCCCAAAACAGTATAAAACATTAAAAATACTCTTTTCACCTAAAAGTTCCAGCGGAAATATAAAAATCGACAATAATTATTATTATATTAAAATAACCGCTTTCATACCTGTTTATAAAGCAAAAAAAGTAATAAAACAAAATAATACAATATACAATAATGTATCAAAAAAAATAATTCCGTTTAAATGTTTTTATTCAAAGCCTTTAAATAAAATAAATAAAAATTTAGTAGCTAGTAATATAATATCCAAAAATGCTATTATAAATAAATCAAACACAAAAATCGCCCCGGATGTATTTAAAGGAAGTCAGGTATTTGTTATAATCCAGTCAAAGAATATTTTAATAAATGCAAAGGCAAAAGCATTGCAAGACGGCTATATCGGAGATATAATAAAAATCCGGTTCAGAAAAAAAACAATAAAAGCCAAAATCACAAATAAAAATATTGTGAAAATTGAATAAAATAAGGCATTAAAAAGGATTAATTTGAAAGTTCTAACCTGTATAAGCGGAGCAAGCGGAGCAACTCTGGGATTAAAATTATACAATTTAATACCAGGTAAATTTGACAGATATTTAATAATAAGTAAAAATGCAAAAATTGTTTTGGAAAAAGAAGAAAATATTTTCTTAAACGACGACATATCAGCACCTCCAAGCAGTGGAAGTTTCGGAATCGATGTAACTTTTATCGTGCCGTGCAGTATGAGCACCCTGGCAAAAATATCACTTGGAATTGCTGATAATCTGATAACAAGAGCCGCTCTGGTTGCGATAAAAGAACAAAAAAAACTGATTATAGCCCCAAGAGAACTTCCTTTTTCAAAAATAGCTCTTGGTCATATGTTAAATCTGTCCAAAATAAACAATGTTTTCATCGCCCCCCCGGTAATTGCTTATTATAATAATCCCAAAACTATTGAAGATATGGAAAAATTTTTAATAGGGAAATGGTTTGATTTAGCAGGAATTAAAAATAATCTTTTTAAAAGATGGAACGAAAAATAAAACTTCAATTTTAGTTTAATAAAGGAATATAATGAACATAAAAGCTATATACCCGGGCACGTTTGATCCTGTAACCAACGGCCATATAGATATTATCAACAGAGCCTGTAAAATATTTGATAAAATTATTGTAGCGGTTGCCGATAATAAAGATAAAAATACAATTTTCGATTTAAATACCAGGGTTAAACTCATGAAAAAAGCAACAAAAAATATAAAAAAAGTAGAAGTAAAAAGTTTTTATTCACTGTTAGTTGAATTTGCAAAAAAAGAAAACTGTAAAATTATAATAAGAGGATTAAGAGCTGTTAGTGATTTTGAATACGAGTTACAAATGGGATACGGAAATAAAAGTCTAAATAAAGAAATAGATACTATTTATCTTATGCCAAATTTGGAAAATGCCTTTATTTCATCCAGTATAGTAAGAAATATTTTAAAATATAACGGAAATGTAAGCCATTTAGTCCCAAAAGAAATATTAAACGATTTAAATGAAGGAAAAAAATGTATATAGCTATTGAAGGAATTGATACAGCAGGCAAATCCACCCAGATACAAATTTTAAAAAAGGAATATAAAAACGCTTTATTTGTAAAAGAACCCGGTTTTACAACTCTTGGCAAAAAAATAAGAAAAATAATTTTTGAAGACGATATTTCAAAAAAAAGCGAATTATTTTTATTTTTGGCAGACAGAAGCGAGCTTATAGAAAAAACCATAGCTCCTAATATTGATAAATTAATTATTTCAGACAGAAGCGCAATAAGCGGAATAGCTTATGCATTGGAATTTTTTGATTTTAATACCATGGTCAATATTAATAAATTTGCTACCGAAGGCATTTTCCCGGAAAAAGCCGTGATATTAAAACTTGATGAAAAAACGTTAAATTACAGACTTTCCCAAAAAACAAATGACAATATAGAAAAAAGAGGAATAGAGTACCTTCTAAACATTCAGGATAATATAATTAAAACTTGTGATAAGCTGGAAATTCCGTATATTTTGATAGACGCCGACAAAAAAATAGAAGAAATAAACTACAAAATCAAAAAGGTTATAGGTGAATTTATTCAGTAAAATCAAAAAAGATTTTTTAGCCGTAAAACAAAGAGACCCGGCTTTTAAAAATAATGTTGAACTTTTTTATGCATATCCCGGGGTATGGGCACTTATAAGTTACAGAATAGCAAACATTATTTATAAAAAAGGATTTAAAAGACTTGCTAGATTTATTATGGCTGTTAATCAGTTTTTTACAAATATGGACATACATCCGGGCGCTAATATAGGAGAAAACGTATTTATTGATCACGGCATCGGGGTTGTAATAGGAGAAACTGCTGTTGTTGGAAATAATGTAACAATATATCAGGGTGTAACACTCGGAGGAGTTAGTTTAAATCCCGGCAAAAGACACCCTACCATCGAAGATGATGTTACTATTGGTGCAGGTGCTAAAATACTGGGAAATATTACTATTGGAAAAGAAAGCAGAATCGGGGCCAATTCGGTAATTGTAAAAGACGTGCCGTCTTTTTCCACTGTTGTAGGAATTCCCGGCAAAGTGATAAAAAGAAAAGATTATTCTCCTCTTGCACACAATAAACTACCTGATATAGAAAAGGAACTTTTTGAATATTTAATGGATAGAATAAAAATTCTTGAAGAAGCTGTTATAAACCAGAATAAAGACATTATAGAAAAAGATGAAGAAGTAGAACAAAAATATAGAGATTATCTCGAAGCCCTTAATAATAAACGTTAATCCACCTGCAAACTGCTTCTGTGGTATCTTTGGACAATATCAGGATCTGGATGTAATGCAATTTTTGCTTCTTTTTTGCCTTCATATTGTAATAATGACAAGATATATTTTATACTTTCCAGCCTTGCAATTTTTTTATTATTGGAATTCACAATAATCCACGGCGAATAACTCGTATGCGTTTTACTAAACATTTCTTCTTTATAATAAGTAATTTTATTCCATAAATCCTGAGCTTTTTTATCTATTGGAGAAAGTTTCCACTGTTTTAGAGGATTCGTCATTCTTTCTTCAAATCTTCTTTTTTGAGTTTCTTTACTGATACTAAACCAGAATTTAATTAAAATTATTCCATCATCTATTAATGCGTTTTCCATTTCAGGCACTTCTCTAATAAACTTTTTATATTGCTCTTTTGTGCAAAATCCAAAAACAGGCTCGACTATTGCACGGTTATACCAACTTCTGTCAAAAAAAACAATCTCTCCGGGATTTGGGAGATGCTGAAAATATCTTTGAAAATAAAACTGCCCCGATTCTACATCTGTAGGTTTGGGAAGGGCTACAACTCTGTATTTTCTTGGATTCAAATGTTCGGTAAATCTTTTTATAGCCCCTCCTTTTCCTGCTGCATCTCTTCCTTCAAATATAATCATAATTCTTTTTTTATTGTCATAAATCCAATTTTGAAGCTTTATCATTTCAATTTGCAGTTTTTCAAGTTCTTCTTCATATTCAACTTCTTTTATAATTTTTCTAAGTTTTTTTCTTCTAACCAATCCTTTTAAACCGCTTTTTGTTCTTAACTTTCTAAAATCTTCTTCAAGATTATTTAATTTTTCAATAATTGCACTGTCTTTTACAGAATTTTTTACTATATTTAATGTTTGCATAAGTGTTTTCATTTATTTCCTTTTTATACATTTACAAATTATAACAAAAATAGTATATAATTTCATCAAAAAGGCATTATATGTTTAGCGAAAGAATAAAAAAACTAAGTCCTTCTTTAACTATTGCAGTTTCTCAAAAGGCAAGAGAGCTTAAAGCTCAGGGAAGAGATATTTTATCTTTTTCCGCGGGAGAACCTGATTTTGATACGCCCGAAACTATAAAATACGAAGCTATAAAAGCAATAACCGACGGATTCACAAAATATACAAATGTAGCGGGAATTCCAGAACTTCTTGAGGCAATAAAAATTAAACTTAAAAGAGATAACCGTTTAGATTATGAAATGGATGAAATAATTGTAAGTAATGGCGCAAAACAGTCGTTATTTAACATATTCGCAGCAATTTTAGAAGATGGGGACGAAGTCATTATACCTGCTCCGTATTGGGTTACATATCCTGAAATTGTAAAATATCATTTTGGTGTTCCTGTTATTGTTGAAACCACAGAAGAAACAAATTTCAAATTGACTCCAGATATGTTAAAAAAAGCTATTACACCAAAAACAAAAGCTTTGATGCTTACAACCCCAAGTAATCCGACAGGTGTAATATATACAAAAAAAGAATTGGAAAATCTTTCAGAAATACTTAAAGACACAGATATTTCAGTCATAAGCGACGAAATGTATGAAAAACTGATTTTCGAAGGAAAATTTACTTCTGCGGCCAGCATAAATGATGATATGTTAAAAAGAACCGTAACTGTAAACGGCCTTTCTAAATCCCATGCAATGACAGGATGGAGATTCGGTTACGCAGCAAGCAAAAATAAAAAATTAATCGAACTTATGACTACTCTTCAGTCTCAATCCACGTCAAATATAAACACAATGACACAAAAAGCTGCCATTCCGGCACTTTTGGGAAAAGCCGATTACGCAGTGGAAGAAATGAGAAAAGAATTTAAGAAAAGAAGAGATTTTGTTTATGAAGCGTTTAACAGTATAAAAGGTCTCAGTGCGGCCAAACCAAACGGAGCTTTTTATATTTTCGTAAATCATAAAAAAATTTCGCCGGATTCAGTAGCTTTTGCCCTTGATTTACTTGAAGAAAAAGGCGTTGCAGTAGTACCTGGAATTGGATTTGGAAGTGAGGGGTATTTTAGATTTTCTTTTGCAACTGATTTTGAAACTATTAACAAAGGTATCAAAAGAATAGAAGACTTCATAAAAGAATTATCATAATTTAGATTTAAGGCAATATATTCCAGAAATTATAAAGATAGAAATCGTAACAAATATAAATATTGACTTATTGAAAAAAAATTGTAGATTTTGAAGAGTAAAAGCAAATATAGGACTAATTATAGTCTTATTGCTTTCAATAAGCGTATATTAACAGTTATTTTAGTTGATTAATTTTTTTCTTTTTTGAGTTCTCTAAAAACATAAACAGTAGCAATAACAATAACAAACCCGAATAAAATCAAACTACCGAAAACAGCTTTGCTGTGTGCTTTATTGCCCATACCGAACAAATAACCCACCATCAGCATAAATCCAACCCATATTAAATTAGCACTGAAAGTTAAAGGAATAAACCAGCGAATAGGCATATGGGAAAGACCTGCCGGAATAGAAATATATTGACCAAGTCCTGGAGTTAAAGGCGCTAAAAAAGCAGAAATTTTTCCATGATTATTCCAAAATACATTTACTTTTTTAATAATAGGTTTATCTTTTAAAAATTTTTTTACTAACAATTTAGCCAAATAGTAATTTATAAGAGCACCGGTAAGTGAACCTGATGCTCCGCAAATCCATAAAATCAACAAACTTTTTGCACCTGTTGAAGCCAAATATCCAGAAGGTAAAAGAACAAGTTCGCTTGGCACCGGAATAAATGTCCCCACCATTACCATATACAAATATACACCCGCATATCCTATTGAATTTGCAAAATTAACCAAAATATCTATAATATGAGCAAGCATATATATCCTTATAAATTAAATTCAGCCATTACAGGAACATGGTCCGAAGGTGTGGGCTTTTTCTGTTTTCTTATTTTTGTTAAAACAGATATATTTTGAAAATTTTCAAAAAGCGGCTTTGTAACTAAAATATAATCGAGCCTTAATCCATTGTTTTTATATATTGCCGCACCCCTGTAATCATAAAAAGTAAAAATTTTTTCATTTTTATACGAATACCTTATTAAATCAATAAAACCCATATTTAAAAATTTACTTAAAATATCTTTTTCTTCCGGTAAATGAGTAACTTCATCATTCCAAATTTCTTCATCCCAAACATCCAAAGATGTATGAGAAATATTAAAATCACCACAAATAAGCACTTTATCCTTTTGCAAATCAAATTTTTTAATATATTTAAACAATTTATTGTAAAAATACATTTTATATTCAAACCTATCACCGTAATTATCACCCAATGGGGCATAAATATTGATAATATGAACATTATTTATAAACGAATAAATAAATCTCGGTTCATTTAATTCGCCTTCAAAACCTTTTTGAAATTTTTCAACAGGATATTTAGAACATACAGCCACTCCGTGAAGTTTCTTTTGACCGTGGATAATACACTGATAATCTTTATTTATTATCGGAAAATTTTTTTCTTCCGTTTTTATTTCCTGCATACATAAAATATCTATTTGCTGATTAACTAATAAATTTTGAACAATTTCCAGTCTGCTTCTTATTGAATTAACATTAAAAGTACATATTTTCACGCTATACGCTACTTTTTATTTCAATATTTTGCATATTTATATACCCATTTTGCCTGGATTAAGTATACCGTTTGGATCAAAAGCCGTTTTTATTCTTTTAAATAAATCAAGCTCCGCTTTGGTAAATGCAATCTTCATAAAAGGGGCTTTACTAAGCCCTATTCCATGTTCTCCGCTTAATGTTCCATCAATACTTACAATAAATTCGAAAATTTCTTTCACAGCTTTATATCCTTTTTTTACTTCATCTTCATTTTCCCCGTCAACCATAACGTTAACATGAATATTTCCATCACCGGAATGTCCAAAGCAAGGAATCTTGACATTATATTTTTCTCCTATTTTATAAATACCGTTTAGCGCTTCGGGCAATTTGCTTCTTGGAACAGATATATCTTCGTTAAGTTTTTTACTTCCGTAAACAGTGACCGACTGACTTGCGTTTCTTCTTGCAAACCAAATTTTATTTCTTTCTTCTTCTTCGTCGGCAACTACAAACTCTTTTACATTATTGTTTTTAAAAGATTTTTTTAAAATATTTAACTGATAATTTATTTCTTCTTCCACATTTCCATCTACATCTCCAATTAATACAGCCCCCGCATTTTCAGGTAATTTAACTCCAAATTTCTCTTTAATTGCTTTGATCACCAACGCGTCCAAAAATTCCATAGCAACAGGCAATGCACCGCTTGAAAGTGATTTATATACAGCATTCATCGCATCTTCAACGTTTTCAAAAATACCCATAAAAGTTTTTGCAAGTTTCGGTTTTGGACGAAGTTTTAATGTAATTTCAGTAATAACCGCCAATGTCCCTTCACTCGCTATTAAAATTCCCGCTACATTGTAACCCGCAACATCTTTTATTGTTCTTTTACTAGCTTTGATAATTTCACCGCTTGGGAGCACTGCTTTTAAGCACATTACATAATCTTTTGTAAGTCCGTATTTTGCGGCTCTCATACCACCCGCATTTTCTGCAACGTTTCCGCCTATGCTTGAATAATCCATACTGGCAGGGTCAGGCGGATAAAACAGCCCTCTTTTTTCTACTTCTTTTTGTAAAACAGCATTAACAACACCCGGCTGGACAACTGCCACCATATCTTTTTCGTCAATTTCCAATATTTTATTCATATATTTTTCAACCGCTAAAACAATACCGCCGTTAACAGGAAGCGACCCCCCGGTAAAACCGCTGCCGGCACCCCTTGGAACAACCGCTATTTTTTGTTCATTACAGTATTTGAGAATTTTGCTTACCTCTTTTTCATTTTCCGGAAAAATGACCGCATCCGGGTAAAAATGCTCTTTTGTAGCATCATAAGAATATGCGTGTAAATGTATTTTATCCGTTTTAATATCATCATTTCCTACTATATTTTTTAAAGCTTCAATATGTTTATTATCTATTGCCATTTTATTCCTTTATTAATGATTTATAATATTTTACAGGATTTTTTAATGTTAAATCAAAGTTATAAGATGTATAAAAAGGTAATTTAAAATTTCCACTTTTTTCATAGTCTTCTTTGGCATACGTGTAAAATGTCAGGGCATCTACAATATATAATTTATCAAGAGCAAAAACATACATTCCCACATCCATTTTTTTTGCAAAATTTATAAAATTATTAATTGTAGGTATGTCATCCAAAAATGCCCCGAATGTATCAACAGGAATAATTGTGAAATGATTAAATTTTTGTTTTAATTTTAAATATATTTCCTGATTCGGTGCAATTATTGCTATTCTTTGATAATTTTTTCCGAATACCGCCAAATCACCTTTTTTGGGAAAAACCACAGGAAGGGCAAAAGAAGTATTTTTTAATTTTTTGTAACTGTACAAAACCGCTTTATTTTTTCCCGCGCTTACACATCTTGCACATATTATCTCCTGTTTCTCGTAAGGACACAGAACAATGCCGCTGATACCTTTTTTTAAATTTGCTTCAGTGGTAATTACATTATTGGAAACTGATATTATTTTTGTAGAAAACTGATGGGCATATAATGATAAAAAGATTAATAAGATAAAAACAGTCCTCATTTACTTCCTTTTTTTGATACAATTATATCAAAAAGGTTACATATGAAATATGATATTTTAGTAATTGGAAGCGGAATTGCAGGAATGAAAGCGGCAATTGAAGCAAAAGAGCTTGGAAGTCATGTGGTAATAGTTACCAAAATCCCCTCTTGCGAATAATTCTTTTATAGCAAAGGGGGAATTAACACATCGCTAAATAATATGGAAGACGGCGATTCTATCGAACATCATATTAAAGATACTTTAAAATCAGGCATGGGTTTAGCCGAAGAAGAAGCGGGTTAGAATATTTTGCGAACAGGCTCCCCAGGTTACAAGAGAACTTCACAGAAGATTTAACATTGTTTACCACTTTACAAAACAAAACTTGCCGGCGCTACACTACATTTTTAGACGAAAAAACGGGCGAGCTTAAAGTTATCCAGGCAAAAGCGGTAATTATAGCCACCAGAGGATACGCGGGTCTTTACAAAGGACATTCAACAAATGTAAGTGATACGACAGGAGACGGTATAGCTATGGGTTTAAGGGCAGGTTTATCCGGAATGGATATGAAATTTGTCCAATTTCATTCGACAGGGCTAAAAAACAGTAATTATTTAATAAGTGAGGCAGCAAGAGCGGAAGGCGGAAAACTTGTTAACAGCGAAGGCAAAGAATTTGTATACAAACTCAATACCAGAGATTTTGTTTCCAGAGCTATTTTAAAACAAATTTTAAAGGGAAAAGAAGTTTTTCTTGATTTGACAAATATTGATGAAGAAACTATTAATACAAAACTCATCAACCTTAAAAAAAGAATAAAATCTCTAAAAGGAATAGATATTGCAAAAAAACCGATACCCATTAATCCACTGGCCCATTATACAATGGGAGGAATAAAAACAGATACATACGGAGCAACAGAAATAAAAGGGCTTTTTTATGCAGGAGAAGCCGGAAATAACGGTGTTAACGGAGCAAACAGACTTGGTGGAAATTCTTTAAGCAAAGGCGCTGTTTTTGGAAAAATTACAGGGTATCAGGCTGTAAAATATTACCATAGGAATAAAAATTTTATTGATATACCAAAAGAATCACTTCAAAAAGATATGCAATTAATTGAAGACTTAAAAAATACAAAATTTAACGTAAAAAAAATAAAAAATCTTTTAGGAAATATTTTATACCAAAAAGTAGGTATTAAGTTTTCTTTACTGTTTTTTTACATTTGCTGGACTTCTTTTATAATATCCACCAGATATACATCTCTTTCTTCATGGCCTCCAGGCGCAACACAGCTTTTGCAATATGTTCCCGCATCGGTATATTTTTGTAATTCTTCTATGGTTTTAACATTATGGTCTTTTATTATTTTTTCAATTTCTCCTCTGGTAACTCTCGCGCATTCACATACTATTTCTTCATTTTTGAGCTCTTTTACATTTTTGCCTTCATATTTGGCGGCGGCTTCAAGTATTACATCATACGCCATAACAGAACAATGCATTTTTTGTGGTGGAAACGCCGGTTTATCTGGTTCATCCCTTAAAGCCTTTTCAACTTCCAAGTTTGTAATCTTTATAACCTGATCAACTGTTTTACCAATAGTAAGTTCAGTCATCATATCACTACTGGCAATAGCGGTTCCACAACCAAAACTTTTAAATCTGGCATCTATTATTTTATTTGTTTCAGGGTCAATAAGCCAATAAAGTCTTACAGAATCACCGCACGCCTCACTTCCAAAATCAGCAACAATTAATTTTGCTCCTTTTTCTTTTGCATCCTTTTCACTGAATTCCCCCAAGAATTTTGGATTATTCATTCTTTCAATTACTTTATTTGAATACTGTTCCCAAACATTGCCTGTTATCAAATCGCTTCTTCCCATATTTTCTCCTTAATATATTTTAATTCGGTTTAACTTTAGCATAAGTCATTGATATGTTTCTAAGTCTGTTTACAATGCCCGGCAATTTTTCTATTACATAATCTATCTCTTTTTCAGTAGTATATCTGCTTAAAGAAAATATTATTCCTGTATGAGCTATTTCAGGATCTTCCCCTAAGGCTTCAAGAACTTCGCTGCCCTCAAGCCTTTCAGACGAACAGCTGCTTCCTGTCGCGGCATAAATTTTATTCATATTTAAATCCCAAAGCATTGATTCGCCTTCAATTCCTCTAAATGAAGCAATTAAAGCGTTAGGCAATCTGTATTTTTTGTCTATATAGCTTTTTGTATCCGGGATTTGTAAAATAGCGTTTTCAAGTTTATCTCTTAACTTTCTAACATCATTATACATATAATCCAAATTTTCATTTGCTTTTTCTAGAGCTTTGGCCATTCCGATTATTCCGTTTAAATATATACTTCCTCCTCTTTTAGAACCCATTTGATTGCCACCGTGAATCAAATTTACATAAGGGGCACCTTTTCTTACATAAAGTCCCCCTATTCCTTTGGGACCGTGAAACTTATGCGCAGAAAATGTAAAATAATCAACTCCCAGTTCTCTTACATTTACTTTTGCTTTTCCGATAGCCTGTGCACCGTCACAATGCATTGGAATATTATATTTTCTGGCTATTTCGGAAATTTCCTTTATAGGCTGAATAGCTCCGCTTTCGTTGCTGGCAAAAAGAACCGAAATTAACGCTGTATCATCTCTAATGGCATTTTCCACATCTTTGGGATTTATTCTTCCGTTTTCATCTGTTTTAAGATATGTTACTTCCATTCCAAATTGTTTAGCATACGCGCATGTTGCTTTGATGGACGAATGCTCGGCAATTGTAGTAATTATATGCTTTTTTTTATTGTTTCTTAAAAAACGATCTAAAAAAGTTTTTATAACAGTATTATTACCTTCAGTGGTAGATGATGTAATAATAAAATCATCTTCATCACTCGCTCCGATTCCAGGATACAAAATATCATAAGCTTTGTTTAATTCTTTTCTGGCATTAATTCCAAGATCATATATAACATTTATATTGCCAAAATATTTTATACTTTCACAATAGGTTTTTTCTACATCTTTATCCATCCAAGTTGTGGAATTATTATCTAAATATGCCTTCATCACACACCTTTATATAAATTTATTATATTAACGCACTGATAAATATTTTTAAAACTGCGTAGCAATAAGATTATAATATAAAAGAAAAGTAAAAATCTTGATATATGTCAAGATTTTTTAAGAAGTCTGTTTAAAAGCCCTTGAAGTCTTAGCCAGGTATTATGAGGCATTAAAGGAAATCCTCCGTAAATACCCGGATTTTTAATCGTTTTGATTACCCCTCCCCTTGCTGCTATTGTAGTAAACGGAGCAATTTCCAAATGTCCTGCGGTTGCACTTTGCCCCCCCATTATTACATTTTTCCCAAGTTTAGAACTTCCGCTGAGACCGACTTGGGAAACCAAAATAGAATTTTCTCCTATTTCTGAGTTATGACCTATTTGAACCAAATTATCTATTTTGGTTCCTTTTTTTATTTTTGTTTCACCGAAAACCGCTCTGTCAATTGTGGTATTGGCCCCTATTTCCACCTCATCTTCGATAACAACCCGGCCCAAATGGTAAATTTTAATATGCCTGCCGTCTTTTGTATGCGCATATCCAAAACCGTCACTTCCAATAACACTTCCTGCATGGATTGTTACATTTTTACCTATTTTACTATTTGCGTAAATTGTTACATTAGGATAAATAATACTTCCTTCGTCAATTTCCACAAACGCTCCGATGGTGACATTTGGCATTATTGTAACGTTTTTTCCTATTCTTGCGCCTTTTCCGATCACTACCGTCGGATGAACATTTGCATCTTTATTTATTTGATATCCACCGTTTTCCCATGCATTCTTAACAAATAATTTTGTAAGAAAAGCTAATTTTAAATACGGCTCATCCGTAATTAAGGGTATTACATTTTTCGGTAACTTTACCGAATCTTCTTTTCTTATTAACACCGCCCCTGCTGTAGTGTTTTTTAAAAATTTTTCATACTTTTTATTTTCAAAAAAACTAATTTCTTCTTCATTTGCATCGTATAAGGCATTGAGCCCTGTTATTTGTTTATCTATATCGGGACAGTCTATTTTAAGATATTTGCATATTTCTTTTAAACTAATTTTTTTTATTTCTTTTTTCATTTTACATTTTCCACTGTTCATTCATTTTACCTTTCAATTACACTAACGCCGCTTCTGACAATTTCCAAATTTTTATATTTTACTTTCATAGCTTTTAAAAAGTTATCAATTCTGTCGGGCCTGTCAACAACGCTTATAACAATATGACTATCGTTAACATTACTGATTTTTCCGTTATAACATCTGGCAATTGCATCAATATCGGCCAATTGCTCTTTAACTTCCTTCAAAGGAAATTTAACCATAGCCATTTCTTTTTTTATAAAATCGCTGCTTTCAATTACTTTGTATACAGGAATAAGTTTATAAAGCTGTTTTACTATCTGCTCGAATATTGTCGGATCACCCTCACTCATAATAGTCATTCTGCTTAGTACACTATTCGGAATAGGGGCAACTGTAAGTGATGTAATATTGTACCCTCTTGCTGCAAACATATTAACCACTCTTGCCAATACCCCGTGTTCATTTTCAACTATTACAGATATTATTCTTTTCATTTGTCTTCCTTGAATATAAGCATATTTTTAAGAGGACTGTTTGGCGGAACCATAGGCAATACCTCTTCGCGTCTGTCTATTTGAACATCGATAAACGCAACTTTGTTCGATTCAATCGCCTGTTTCAGCGCTTTATCAAATTCCTGTTTTTTACTGACTCTAAAACCTACCCCTCCCATACTTTCAGCCAATTTTACAAAATCAGGCTGTGAATCGCTTAAATCAGTTTCGCTTAATCTGTCATCATAGAACATTGTCTGCCACTGTCTTACCATTCCAAGATAATTATTGTTTAGAATTATATTTATTACCGGAAGTTTATATTTATAACCGGTAAGAACTTCCTGGATATTCATCATTATGCTTCCGTCTCCGCTGAAATTAATTACCAGCTTGTCTTTTATCCCTCTTTTTACCCCGAGAGATGCCGGAAAACCAAATCCCATTGTTCCAAGACCTCCGCTCGTAATCATCTGCCTTGGATATGTAAAAGGATAAAACTGGGCCACCCACATCTGATGCTGGCCTACATCGGTTGTAATAATAGAATCTTCAGGAATAAGCTTACCTGTTCTTTGTATAACCCATTGAGGCTTAAGCACATCATCACTGTCAGCGTATTTAAGAGGATAAAGCTCTTTAAATCTGTCCAGCACGCCTCTCCACTCTTCAAACTTTTCAGCCTCTATTTCGTCAAACAGCATAGGAGCCATTTCTTCAAGCACCAATTTTATATCTCCCACTATTGGGTATTTTGTTTCAACCACCTTGCCTATTTGGCTGGGGTCTATATCAATATGGACAATATCCGCTTTTTTTGCAAATTCTGAAAGTTTGCCTGTAACCCTGTCATCAAATCTGGCCCCAAGTGAAATAATCAAATCGGCATCATTCATTGCCATATTGGCCGCAAAACTGCCATGCATACCGACCATACCGTATAAATAAGGACAATCAAATCTTAAAACACCCCTTGCCATTAATGTTTCTACCGCAGGGATTTTTGTATATTTTATTATTTCTCTGATTACACTGCTGGCTGAACTTATTACACTTCCGCCGCCGATATAAAAAATAGGTCTTTTTGATTTTTTTATAGCTTCAACCACTCTTTTTATGGCTCTTTTATTTCCTTTATAAGTCGGTTTATAAGTCATTAAATCAATTTTTTCAGGATAAACAAAATTTGCCTTTTCTATTGTTACATCTTTTGGCAGGTCTATATGAACAGGCCCCGGACGGCCTGAAGACGCCAGATAAAAAGCTTCTTTGATCACATATGCCAAATCTTTTACATCCTTTACCAAAAAATTATGTTTTGTAATCGGTCTGGTTACCCCTACTGCATCAACTTCCTGAAAAGCGTCGGTTCCTATTGCGCTGGTTGGAACCTGACCGGAAAATATTACCAAAGGAACAGAATCTGTATAAGCAGTCGCAATTCCCGTAACAGCATTGGTTAGCCCTGGACCGCTGGTAACCATGGCAACACCTACTTTTCCGGTAGCCCTTGCATATCCGTCAGCCATATGAACAGCACCCTGCTCATGTTTTGCCAAAATATGTTTAAAACTTTTTTGTTTATAAATTTCATCATAAACATTCATGATGGCACCGCCTGGATATCCAAAAACAGTTTTAACCCCTTCTTTGATCAAACTTTCTATTACAATTTGTGCTCCGGTTAATTTCATTAACTAGCCTTTTTTTTATAAAATTATACCAACTTTTTTTGATTAATTTCTACACTCGCTTATCGCTATGCCTTCTCTTACACCGTCATCGCATACCACACATTCGCTATATTTTGTAATTTTAAAAATTTCTTTAAAAATATAAATACCACTTATTATCAAATCCCCTCTTCCGACACCTACATATTCTTCTCTTTTTTTCATTTCCATTTTCATAAGTTTCCCAGCCCAATAATTCAAATCCTCCAATGTTACAACCGTGCCGTTTATAATTTGAGAATCATATGTACTAGAATTTAATCCTTTTTTAAGAGCCGCTATACTCGTAGGCGTTCCGCTGCTCGCCGCAAAAATTTTAGGTTTTTTGTAATTATTAAAAGCAAAATCAATAAATTCTTTAAATTTTTTAGCGTTCTTTTTGACCGCTGTTTTAATTGAGTATGAAGTTTCGTATTTTTGGGTTAAAGTGACAATTCCAACCGGAAAACTTTGGGATACCAATGTATCTTTATGTTTTAAAATAATTTCACTGCTTCCGCCTCCGATATCAATTAAAAAAAAGCTTTTTGAATCGTACCCGCATTTTTTTAAACAATTTTCTACCGCAATGGCGGTATATGTAGCTTCTGTCTGCGGAGAAATTACTTTAAATTCAATACCCGTTTTTTCTTTTAACTTTTTTATTATTTCAGTTTGATTTTTTGCTTTTCTTAAAGCTTCGGTAGCTGTTGCCACTATTTTGTCATCAAAATCGATTTTTTCTTTTGCTTCATTAACGGCATTTACTATTCTTTCAACAGCCTCATCCGTTATTTTACCTGTTTGTACCAACTTGTCAGCCGTTTTTACTATTTTTTCAAATTCAGCCAGTTTTTTATTTTCCCTGCAATCCCATTTAACCATTCTCACAGTATTGCTTCCCAAATCAATTGCTATCATTAATTTCCTTTATTTTATACTTTATGTCAAATGTAACCCTGTTTATTCCCTTATCTGTCCGTTTCCGTATATTTTATATTTATATGTCGTTAAATCATCTATTCCCATAGGACCGCGTGCATGGAGTTTATTGGTTGAAATACCCACTTCCGCACCCAGTCCGAATACTCCCCCATCTGTAAATCTGGTAGAAGCATTAACATATACACATGCACTGTCAATAATATTTAAAAATTTTTCAGCAACACTGTAATTTTCTGTAATTATTGCGTCGCTGTGCCCACTTCCATAAGTTTCTATGTGCTTTATTGCTTCATCAACATTTTCTACAATTTTTATAGACAAAATTTTATCAAGATATTCTGTTCCCCAGTCTTTATCACTTGCTTTATTTATATCTATATATTTAAGTGTAATCTCACAGCCCCTGAGTTCAACTCCTTCATTTTCCATTGATTCTTTAACTAAAGGTAAAAATTTACCCGCAATATCTTTATCCACCAAAAGTGTTTCCATTGCATTACAGACCCCGGGTCTTTGAACTTTGGCGTTAAGCGCTATTTTTACCGCTTTTTGTAAATCGGCATCTTTATGAACATATATATGACACAGTCCTTTGTCATGTTTAATAACAGGAACCTTGGAATTTTCGCTTACAAATTTTATTAATTTTTCGCCTCCTCTTGGAATTATTAAATCGACATATTTTTCTTGTTGAATAATCCACCTAACCCCGGCTCTGCTGTAATCCGGCAAAAGGGCGATTGAATCAATCGGCAAATTATTTTTTTCTAAAACATATCTTAATATATCAATAATTATACTATTGGAATTAAAAGCCTCTTTTCCGCCTTTTAAAATACAGGCGTTTCCGCTCATAAAACAAAGCGCCGCGGCATCGCTTGTTACATTGGGACGCGATTCGTAAATTATTCCAATCACACCAATGGGAATTTTAACTTTTTGAATTTCAAGACCATTGTCAATTTTCCAGCCTTCTGTAATTCTGCCTACCGGGTCTTTTAATTTTGCAATATTTCTTAAAGCATCAGCCATGGATTTTATTCTTTTCTCGTCTAAAAACAGTCTGTCAAGCAGTGCATCATTTAAATTATTTGCTTTTGCGTACTCCATATCTTTTCTATTGGCTTTAATTATTTTATCATTATGTTTTTCTAATTCACCGGCCATTTTATTTAAAATATCTCTTTTTATTTTGCCATTGATATTTGCAATTGTTTTACTTGCTTCTTTTACTTTTTGTAACACTTTAATCATTACAAACCTTTTTTTATTTATATTTTATCATAATAAATTAGAGTAATCAAAAAAAGCTTAATTTTAAATGTTACATTTTTTCACATAAAATATATTAATTTATTATTTTTAATTTTTTTGTTATATTGAAAGAAAAATATTCAATATAATTTAATAAAGAATTAGAAGGAGAAAATATGTCTCAAAAAGCATGTGATAAATTATATGATTTAGTTATTTTAGGAGCCGGCCCCGGAGGAATGGCAAGTGCAATTGAAGCCAAACTTGCCGATATAGACAAATTTTTAATTGTAGACAAAGCAAATAATCATAACGATATGATAAGAAAATTTTACAAACCCGCAAAAAGAATCGATAAAGACTGGCAGGGAAAAAAATTTCAATTTATAGGAAATGTAACATTTAAAGAATGTTCAAAAGAAGAATATTTAAAGCAAATGGATAAAAAAATAAAAGAATTCAGAATAGATAACAGATTTTATTTTGATCATCATGTTTATGCTGTCAGAAAAATATGTGATGATATTTTCGCAGTAGCCACAGATCACGAACTGGGTGCGATTTTGGCAAAAAGAGTAATAATTTCAATCGGCAGAATGGGAAAACCCAATAAACCGGTATATAAATTTCCAGGGGCTATCAGACCAAGACTGGATTTCAATCTTGATAAAGTACATCCGGGAGAAAAAGTCTTAATTGTAGGAGGAGGAGATACAGCCGGAGAATATGCTTATGGACTTGTTGATATGAATATCGGCTGCGATGTTTCACTAAATTACAGAAGAGATAAAATAATCAGAATGAATCCCACAAATAAAGAAGCGGTTGAAAGATATATCCAAGAAGGAAAAATACATTCGAAATTAGGAACAGATATTGAAAGCGTAGAGCCTGTACCTGATGACAAAACAACACCTCCCAGAGTAAAGGTAAATTTTAAAAACAAAACGAATGAAATATATGATAGAGTAGTTTACGGACTGGGAGGTACAAGCCCCATTGATTTTCTAAAAAATTCCGGAATTAAACTTAATAAAAAAAACGAACCTGTTTATAACGAAAAAACAATGGAATCAAACATTAAAGGATTATATGTAATCGGCGACGTTGTAACAAGTGCAGGAAGTATTGCACTTGCTTTTAATCATGCCCATTTAGCTATTAGCGATATTAAAAATAAATTATAATTTTAATCAAGGATTTCTCCTTGAATTATATATTATTTAGTCCTACAATATTATAATTTAATCCCAGTTCTTCTTTACTAAGTCCAAAAGCAAGCCCTATTAACTGAGGCAAATGCAAAACAGGTATATGTATATCTTTATTTACTTTTTTAGCGGCAGCCCTTTGCTTTACATCCAAATTTAACTGGCAAAGCGGACACGGCGTTACAATTGCTTCTGCTCCATTATTATATGCATCAATAAGGATATTCGCAGTCAGTTTTTCACTAGCAGGAGTATTTTGTAAATCCACATGAAATCCGCAGCATTTTGTTTTTGATGCATAATCTATCGGAGTTCCCATTAAAACTTTAATCAAATTTTCAATAGAATCCGGTTTATACGGATTTTCATTTAAATTTGCCCCGTCATGCGTTTTTGAAGGTCTGATAATATGACATCCGTAAAAAGGGGCAACCTTTAAATTTAAAGGTTTTTTAACATGTTTAGAAATTTCTTCAAGACCTATATCTTCCAAAAGAGCATATAAAAAATGCTGTATTTTACTTGTTCCCATATACTTATAACCGATCTCGGCTAATTTTTCATTTACCCTGTTTTTTATTTCTTCATTGCTGTCCAATTTTTGTTTTGCATTTTCAAGCATTAATTGACAGGTATTACATAAAGTCACCATTTTAAGACCTCTTTTTTCGGCCAAACAAATATTTCTTGCATTAATCACTAATGATAAAAATTCATCAAAATCCTGCAAGTGAGTGGCGCCGCAGCAACTGGCCTCATTTAAAACATCCATTTCAATTCCTAAAACCCTGGCAACCGCTAATGTTGATGTAAGCAATTCCGGTGTTGATTCTTTTGCAGTACATCCAGTATATAATGCATATTTCATTTTAATCCTTTAATTCGTGTCTTTGAGAAATTTCCACTAATTTTTGAATCTCTTCCAACTGTTCAGATTTTGGCATATTCCAAGGCAGAGTTATTTTCCCTTTTTTGAACATTGACAACGCTTCAGGTAAATGTCTTACCACATTCGCACCTTCAGAGTATAAAACAAGCATTCCTTCATCCAATACACCATGCTTTTTAATAGAACGGGCAAAACCTTCAGCATGTTTTGTTGCAACATTTTTTTTGGCTATTCCTTCCTCAAATACCTGATTGTGCAAATGAGTAATTTTCGTAAAAGGATCAACGCCTTTAGGACACACTTCTATACAGGCCTGGCATTTTACACAATCCCATATTCCAATTCCCAGTTTATTAACAAATTCAAGTCTTTCTTCTTTAGCATTATCTCTTATATCCGCAGTAAATCTATATGCTTTTGCAAGAGCCTGAGGACCCAAAAAATCTTTGTTGACGCTTCTGCTTGCGCATGCATAATAACAACATCCGCAGGAAATACAATAATCAGCATCTTCAAGCATTTTTACAAGTTCCGGTTTTACCAGATTTTCTTTGCTCGGATGTTCATCAATATCCGCAATAAGATAAGGCTTTATTTGTTTATTACTGTCCCAAAAATCTTTTTTATCAATTACCAAATCTTTAATAATCTGTTCTTTATTTTTTGTTAAAGGTTCTACTGTTAATTCTTTTCCGAATTTTTCCATGGTTTCTTTGAGAGAAGTTTTACAGGCCAAAACATTTTTACCATTTAATTTAACAGCACAGCTACCACAAATCCCGTGTCTACAGCTTCTTCTATAACTAAGACTTCCGTCAAATTTCCATTTTATCTCATTTAAAGCGTCAAGAAGTACTGCATCTTCTTTCATATTAAGTTCATATTTATCAAAATGAGGTTTATTTTCTTTTTCTGGATTATATCTATATACTTTTAAATTAACTTTCATTGTTTAACCTTTAACTCTTAATTTTGTCAATTAATATTTTCTTTCTTGAGGTTCAAATTTAGTTATTTTTACATCCGAATATTCAATATCTATATTATTTTTATTCAAATATCCAAATGTATGTTTTAAATATTTTTCATCGTCCCTTTTAGGATAATCTTCCCTAAAATGTGCCCCTCTGCTTTCTTTTCTGCTAATTGCCCCAATAACAATAAACAGTGCATAATCAAGCATATGCCCTAGTTCTACTGCTTCTTGTAAATCGGTATTATATATTTTTGATTTATCGTCAATTTTTATATTTTTATATCTTTTTCTTAATTCCAGCAATTTATTTTTAGCTTCAAGCATACTTTTTTCTTCTCTAAAAACTCCTACTTTTGTGCTCATAGTTTCCTGAAGTTCTTCTCTTAATACGGATGTTCTTTCATTTCCTTTATTATTTAAAACAAAATTAATTTCATCAAGCATATGATCCCCGTCGCTTACTTTGGCTTCTTTTAAAGTCAGATTATCTAACTCTTTGATAATAGAATTTCCCGTCCATCTTCCGAAAAACAGTGCTTCAAGAAGTGAATTGGCTCCAAGTCTGTTTGCCCCGTGAATACTGACACAGGCACATTCTCCTGCGGCATATAAACCTTCGGCTGTTTCATTTATTGATTTTTTGACATGTCCGTCTTGATCAACAGGAATTCCCCCCATTGAATAATGCGCTGTTGCAGCTATTAAAATCGGCTCTTTTGCCATATCTCTTCCTGAAAACGTTAACGCCAAATCTCTCAGTTCCGGCAATCTTTCATTTATTTTCTTTTCTCCCAAATGTGTCAAATCAAGATAAACGGCAAAAGGATCTTCTTTTGCACCTCTGCCTTCAATTATCTCTTTCATAATGGCACGGCTTACCACATCTCTTGGGGCTAGTTCCATTTTTTCAGGAGCATATTTTTCCATAAATCTTTCGCCCAAACCGTTAATTAATTTTCCGCCTTCACCTCTTGCGGCTTCACTTATTAAAATACCTCTTCCTGCAAGTCCTGTCGGATGAAACTGAACAAATTCCATATCTTCCAAAGGAAGAGAACGTCTGGCAAATATTGAAAGACCGTCCCCCGTATTTGCGTGAGCATTGGAATTAATTTTATATGCCCTTGCATATCCTCCTGTTGCAAACATTACAGCTTTTGCATTAAATATAGCGGGAGATAAATTTTTTATATCATATGCAACAACGCCGTAAGCTTTATTTCCATCATATAAAACATCACCTACATACCATTCATCAAGTATTAAAACGTTTTCTCTAACGCACTGTTCGTATATTGTTTGAAGAAGAGTAAGACCGGTTCTGTCTTTTGCAAAACAGGCTCTTGGCCTGCTCTGTCCCCCAAAAGGTCTTTGGGCAATTTTTCCATCTTCTTTTCTGCTGAATACCGCCCCCATTCTCTCAATCCATCTGATTGTTTCTGGCGCATGTGAACACATAAGTTCAACCGCATTTTGATCAGCTAAATAATCGCTTCCTTTAATCGTATCAAACATATGAAATTCTACATCGTCATCTTCGCTTAAAGCAGCGTTAATACCTCCCTGAGCAGCACCGGAATGAGAACGAAGAGGATGAAGTTTTGTAAGAACTGTTACTTTTTTACCCGCTTTGGCCAATTCTCTTGCCGCAGCAAGTCCTGCAAGTCCGGCTCCTACAATTACAACATCACTTACATAAATTGGTATCATATTTATACTCCTAAAAATTCTATTATTTTTTCCGCGGCGTCTCTTCCGTCCCTTGCGGCAGTAACGGCTAAATCGGCTCCTCTAACCGCATCACCTCCTGCAAAGATTTTTTTATTACTTGTTTGATAATCCTTATTTACAACAGGACAGCCCCATTTATCAGTTTTTATTTCCGCACTGTCATACCAGTCAAACTTTACATTATCAAAACCTAATGCTAATATAATTATATCACAAGAAATTTCAAAATCAGTATCTTCTATAATCTTGACTTTTCTTCTTCCACTGTTATCAGGCTCACCAAGTTCAGTTTTTTGACATACTAATCCCGTAACTTTATTGTTTTCATCTATTTTTACTTCTTTTGGAGATGTATAAAACATAAATTCAACGCCTTCCTCTTTTGCATTAATTACTTCTTTTTTACTGCCGGGCATATTTTTTTCATCTCTTCTATATGCACATATAACTTTTTTTGCACCAACTCTTACACCGGTTCTAACAGCATCCATAGCACTGTCTCCGCCTCCTATAACAACAACTTTTTTATCTTTAAGAACACAAGTGTCATAATCTCCGAAAACTATTTTCTGAGCATTGGTTAATACATCCATTACATGATAAACACCGTCCGCATTTTCATTTTTCATTCTTGCGCTTCTTCCGCTTGGAGCTCCCACGGCTATATAAACGGCGTCAAATTTATTTAATATTTTTTCCATTTTTTCAGCTGTGTCAACAGCAAAATTCAAATGAAGTTTAAGACCGGCTTTTTTCATCCATTCAAATCTTCTAAAAACTACATCTTTATGCAGCTTAAAATTAGGAATACCGTATGTCAAAAGTCCCCCGGGTCTATCCGCCTTTTCAAACATTTCCACATTTACTCCGCCTCTTAAAAGAAACGTGGCACAGCTCATTCCGGCCGGTCCGCTGCCGATAACCGCAACATTTTTCTTTTTTCTCTTGTTTTCCCCGTAATAAGGTTTAAGTCCTTCTTCAAAAGCTTTTTCATTCAAATATACTTCAATTGCACCTATTGCAACACTTCCGTGCTCTGTTTTGGCAAGAGTACAACTTCCTTGACATAAATGGTCCTGCGGACATATCCTTCCCAAAATTTCAGGAAAAGGGGACGTTTTATTACTTAATTCAAACGCTTTTTTAATATTACCTTTTTTAACTGCTTTTATCCACTGGGGAATATAATTATTCAAAGGACATCCTGTTCTACAAAAATGAAACTCGCTGTCTAATCCCCTCATAATATCTATCGGGCATGTAATACATCTGGATGCCTGGGCTTTTGCTTCTTCATCACTAAATTCTATATATACAGGATAAAAATCTTTTACCCTCTCATCTGCAGCCCTTTTTCTCTGTGTTTGTTTCGGAATTTCTCTATATTTTTTTTTCATGCACTACTCCTTTACTTCAATATATTCTATATGCATCTCTTCACCGGAGACAATTTCTGTTTTTATACTCCCACATTTGGGACATTTAAAATTAAAGTCTTTTATTTCACTGATTTCGCCGCATTCTAAACATTTCACTTTTACTACGCATTCTATTATTTCCAATTCAGCATTTTTACAAACAGTGTTTTCCTTAAAAAAATCAAAACTTTCTTTTAAAAAATACGGCTCGATTCCGCTCATCTTTCCTATTTTTACAACCACCTTATTAACTTCTTTGTTTTTTGCATATTCCTCGACTAATTTCATCATTGACTGAATTATGCTTAATTCATGCATTTATATTCTTAAAAGCCTCTGTTTGTTTTCTTTTTTTATATTCGTCATAGTCAATAAGCTCTATTGCATCAGTAGGGCATATATTTACACAAGCCTGCTTTCCTTCAACTCCGCCGCATAAATCACATTTTACAGCAACAAGATTTGTTATATTTTGATTGTTTTCTTCTCTTTTTGCCATTGTTATAGCCCCAAAAGGACAGACCATTGCACAGCTTCTACAACCAATACAGTCATCTTCATAAATTTTTACATAACCGTTTTCATATCTTATAATATCAATAGGACACGCTTCAACACACGGAGCGTCTTCACACTGCATACATTGCATTGGTGCGGAAATTCCGTTCATTTTAATAACAGTGTTTCTGTGTATCAATTCAACTTCCCCGTTTAATGCCAAATCATAAGCTTTTTCAAAGGGAATACCCATATGTTTAGCAGCACATGCAAGCTCACATTTTAAACAACCTATACATTTTTTAGGATCGGCAAAAATAAATTTATTAGCCATTAACTCTCCTTTTTACACTTTTTTATTAAAATTTTATCTTTCTGTACATGAAATACACGGGTCTATACTATTAAAAATTACAGCAACATCTGTAAGTTTATTACCCGGTATCATCACTCTCAAAGCTTCCCAGTTCATATAAGTCGGAACTCTCCATCTCATTCTTTCTGGTTTTTGGGAACCGTTCGCTTTTAAATAATATATAAGTTCACCCCTTGGCGCTTCGGTTCTGCTTACGGCTTCGCCTGCCGGAATATGCGGCCTTTTCTGAATAACAAGTTCACCTTCGGGTAAATTTCTTACGGCTTCTTTTATCATTCTGATTGAATCTTTGACCTCTCTCCATCTGACTTTGGTTCTTGAATAAACATCTCCGTCTTTTTCTATAATAATTTTGGGCTTTATTTCATTATAAACAGCATACGGTGCTTTGACTCTTACGTCGTTCATAACTCCGCTTCCCCTGGCAGTAGGACCTGTAACGCCTAAATTCAATGCATCTTCATACGGTAAAACCCCGACTCCTTTGGTTCTTGCTTTTACAATTTTGGAATTAAAATATATATCTGTTACTTCATCTACCTGTAGTTCAAGCTCTTTCAATTTACTTAAAATATAATCTATTTGTTCATTATTTAAATCATATTTAACACCGCTTAGTGTATTTGCACTCATATCCATTCTATTGCCCCAAAGAGTTTCTTTAACATCTTGTATAATTTCTCTGGCTTCCATTGTTTGTGTCATTAAAGAATGGAATCCCACCAAATGGGCAAGCATACTTAAATTGAACATATGAGAAGCAATTCTTTTCACTTCATCCGCAATAACCCTCAAATATAACGCCCTACGCGAAGGTTTGATTCCGGCTATTTTTTCAACAGCCATTACGTAAGTAAATGGATGATTGTTTGAACATAAAGAGCAGACTCTTTCTGTTAAAATTAAATTTTGAAAAAAATTTTTTTGCATTACCAAATATTCAATCCCTCTATGAACAAATCCGTTTATTATTTCAACATTTTTTACCACTTCACCGTTTAAATCTATTTTAAAATATACCGGTTCTTCCAACCCAATATGAAAAGGTCCTATTGGAATTTTTGTCACTTTACTCATCATTATGCCTTTCACTTTCTATTTTTTCCCACAATGTACACGTAGCCGCCCCGTTCATTGCTTGAGACAAAGGCATATAATTTCTTAACACGCCTTCGGCTATACTCTCATCCAAAAACAATCTTTTCGGATTCGGATGACCTATAAGTTTAATACCAAACATTTCTTTAAATTCTCTTTCAGCCCAATCAGCAGATTTTAAAATAGGTGTAATTGAATCCACTGTATTATCAAAAAGTTCCGCTTCAACATTTAATAAAATACCATCTATATCCAAGTGATATACCAAAACATTATGATCTTCTTTTTTATACGCGCTTATAATAACGCATCTGCCTCCAAAATCTTTTACAAGCTGCGCAATATGCAAGACATCTTCCCTACTAAAAAGTTTAACCCATATTTGAATATTTTCATATTGATCAAGCTCATTTTTTATATTGTAATCACCGCTGTTTAATCTTTCTTTTATTCCCGCAATAATTTTTCTTTTTAATGTATTTTTCATTGGTATAGCCTTTCAAAAGCAAGTTTTTTTCTACATTCTGGACATACTGCTATTAATTTAGCTATTTCTTTATTTACCCGTGGAAAAGATTTTTGAATTAACGGAGCAGTGGCCGGAACAAATTTTTTCCCGCAAATAGAACATTCTTTTTGTGCAATAACCGCTATATTTACAAATTTATATTTTTCTTCTTTTGTATTTACTGTATGAAAATCATTCGTAAGCTTTATAGCTCCTGTAGGGCAGAAATATTCACAATTTCCGCAAAAACAACATGTGTTGTACCATGTTGTATGAATAAAAGCATTTTTATTTTTTGTAATTTTAATAGCTGATGAAGGGCAGACTTCCTGACATGTACCGCATGCAGTACATATTGAAGCATCAACTTTTAATTTTCCTCTTAATTTTTCAGGAATAAATGTTTTTCCAAAAGGATAAGGGTCGGTTACAGGTCCTTTTAAAAAATTTTTTATAGCAATTTTTAAAAAACTCATTTTAAATTCCTTATTTTCTGTTTCCAAATTTCCAAAGCTTTTACCACTCCGTCAACAATTGCCTGAGGTCTCGGAGGACATCCCGGAACATTTACATCAACATTTATATACTTGTCAAGAGGACCAACTATCGAATAAGAATCCCTAAAAATTCCGCAGCTAATAGGACAGGTCCCCACTGCTACAACAACAAACGGATTTGGAAGTTCATCCAGCACTTCAATTAAATACGGTTTACTTTTTGCTGTAACAGGCCCGGTAACGAGTAATATATCAGCATGTTTAGGGCTTCCTGTATATCTGCATCCAAATCTTTCCACATCATATCTTGGAATCATCGCAGTAGTAGCAAGTTCAACATCACAGCCGTTACAACTTCCGGTATTTATTCTGAATAAAAAAGGACTCCTCGTTATAATGCTCATATTAATCCTTTAACATACAAAATCACTAAAGATAAGCTTACTAAAGCCAGTATTACAGGAACTTTTAACAATACTTTAAAGCCTTGATCAGGCCTGTATGAACCGAAAATAGAATGTGACAATCCTATAAATCCCAATAAAATAAACGTTTTAGCGACAAACCACAAAAAATTTATAAAAATATCCCCTCCAAGAACAGTAGGCCAAAAAAATATTTGAAACACTATACTTAGTACCAAAAGTTTCAAAGCGTTTGTTATTTCAAATATCGCAAGAGGCGCTCCGCTGTATTCTATTAAATATCCGTCCATAATATCAGCGTCGTTATGATGGGCAATTTCAAAAGGAGGTTTTTCCAAAGCGGCTAAAAGAATAAATAAAAATGCAATAAAAGCAGGCCACATTTTCCAGTTGAACAAAAAAGCGCCGTTTGCCAATTGATAATCTATAATTTTTTTAAGAGAAAAAACTCCCACTCCATGTCCGACATATAAAGAAATACTTAAAGCAACAATAATAAAAGCGCCTTCATATGCCAGCATTAATTTAAGTTCTCTGCTAACGCTTATAGCGGCATAGGGAGATGCACTGGCACCACCCCCGATAATATACGAAATTGCCGGAAGCGCCATAAAATAAATCAAAATTATTAAATCATAATCACCCTTCACTCCTTCATAAACACCGGGAATTGGTAAAAAATACATAAGCACAAGCATGCCTGCAAATCCAAAAAGAGGAGCAAATTTAAAAATAAATTCCTTTGCATCATTTGGAATTAATGTTTCTTTATTAAAAAGCTTTATTACATCTATAATATTCTGATAAAAAACAGGTCCGATTCTGCCTTGTAATCTGGCAACCATTATTCTTTCAATAGAAACCAGTATCAGTCCAAAACAAATTGCGAATATTCCTCCGGGAAATAATAAAAAACTTAAAAAATTAGCGCTCAACATATCCTCCTTTTAAACCAAATATTCTTTTGATTATTCTCACTGTCGAAGCTATCATAGAAACCAACGGTCCATAAAAGTTTCTTGCATTTAAATGTAATTCTTTTCCGCTTAAATCCCTCACACCTGAAAGAAAAATATGCGTTTTTCTATCTTTGGAAAAATATGCAATTAAAAAATATCCTATTGCAAATGCAATGATTAGATAAATTGCCAATGATTTCATATCCAGCGTATCAACGCCTATACTAACAGAAGTCAGCGTATGACGAATTGTTTTCAATCCAAATTCGCTTAAAACACTATTAATAGGAACAATAGCTACGGAAGGGAAAAGCCCTATTATCATATTTAATAAAGCCAAAATGACCATCGGCACATACATAAACGGACTTACTTCTTTAATATCAGCAAATTTTTTATCCACTTTTCCAAAATATGCAGAATGCAGGAATTTAACAAATACCAATAAAATCATAATACTTCCTAAAAGTGCCATCAAAGCGAGAAATACATATCCTTTTTCCATTAAAGCATGATAAATCATCCATTTTGAAACAAAACCACTGAATAATGGCACACCGGCAGTTGAAAATATAGCAACCAAAAATGTAGCGAAAGTAATAGGCATTTTTTTGGCAAGTCCACCTAATCCATCCAATGAATCAATACCTGTTTTATAAAAAATAGCCCCTGCACTTAAAAACAACAAATCTTTAAAAAACATATGATTAATCAAATGAAGCATACCTCCTGCAAGCCCATCATTTGTCAAAAGAGAAACACCCGCAATAATATATCCTATTTCACCTACGGTTAAAAAAATCAAAAGTCTTTTCATACTATTTGTAAGAAGACCGAAAGACGCTCCCATAATAATAGTCACGGCACCTATTACAGCAGCAAAATGAGCTATCGGTTCTATTGCCGCTAATCTGAATACAGCAGCAGAAAATATAATTAAATAAAACATTTTTATAAGCATAAACGGACCTGTTTTTAACATTACAGATGAAATATAACCGCTTATAGGGGTAGGAGCAGGCTTTGGATGCATTTGATAATCAATTCTTATAGGAAATTGTGCCGCTTTTGCCAAGAATCCAAGCGTTAATAAAATAACAGCAAAAATTTCTGTCGGTTTAAGCGGAATTACTTTAAATACTTCAAAAGTACTTCCAAATCTCATAATAATAGAAAATCCTATCATTAATATGCCAGCTCCTGCAAAATTATAAACAAAATATTTACTGGCTTCTTGAATCGAATAAGCATCTTCTTCATGCACAAGGGCAATATACAGTGCCCATCCGCCCATTATTTCCCAGTAAAAAAACGCAGAATAAATGGAATTTGAAAGAACAACGCCCAAAATACCTACTATCATTATCATAAAATTTGCAAAAAATCTATTCGGTTTATGATAATGATCCATATATTTTGCAGCATATAAAAAATTTAATATCGCCATAAAAAGAGCCAAATCGGCAAAAAACATACCAAATGAAAATTTTTGTGCCAATGTATTTAATAAAGCGACAAAAGAAAATCCCGCAGCACTTAAACCTGATATTTTTGCATTTTTCCCATAAAAAAATACAACGATACTGCCTATAACCATAATGGAAACACTTAAAGGAATCGATAAATTAAAAGAAATATCCGGAACGTTCAATGAAAAACTTTCATATATTAATTTATTAATAAATTTGATAACACTGTTTCCAAAAATTCCCAATAAAAATGATACAAATGCTAAAAAATATACAACATATAATTTTAATCCCCCGACATATTCAAATTTTTTAGTAGGATTGTACAGAAAGATATACTTAAAAGCTCTGAGCATTCCTAAAAATCCGATAATTGCCCCGATAACCAGTCCAAAAGCAACAACATAATTATTTGCATGTGTTGCCGCAATAATCATCAAGAACTTAGAATTAAAATTACCAAAAGGCGGAAAAGCACTTAAAGCAAACATTCCGACCCCCAATGGAAAAGCAACCCATGGAAGCTCTTTGCCAATACCTTTTAAGTCATCAAGATTTCTGCTTTTTGCACTCAAAATAAGTATTCCGGCACTTAAAAACAATAAATCTTTTACAACTGCGTGATTAATTATATGGTAAAGCGCAGCGGTTAACGCCAGTGAGTTCATAACTCCTAGAATCGTTACAATTTCCCCTATTTGTCCTATAGTGGAATATGCCAGCAATCTTTTTATATCTTTTTCATACAATGTTCTTGTTTCACCGTAAAATAATGTAACAAGACCTATGCCTATCAATAAATAAGAAAATACCTGATTTTGAAAATGAAACATATAAACAACAACAATAATTCCAAAAATACCCGCTTTCGTCAAAATACCTGAAAGAGGTGCTGAAATACTGCTTGGCGCTTCCGGGTGAGCAGCCGGCAACCAAGCATGCAATGGAACAATACCTGCTTTAACTCCAAATCCGAGTAGCATTAAAATAGCGATAGTTAAAGATATGCTTTTTACACCGCTGAAAGTTTCGATTCCCATTGCATAATAATGTGAAAAAGCAAGCTGAAGCAAATACGCACCGCCGATACACATTACAAAATATAATTTTGCTGCGCTTATTGCTTTATCCTTACGCGAATGCATAATTAAAAGATACGAAGTAATTGTCATTAATTCCCAATAAAAATAAAAATGTTCAAAAGTATCACTCATAGATATCTGAACCAAAGCAACAGTTAAAATTATTAAAAACGTATAATAAAATTTTTTATAAGTCTTAATATAATCTAATGAATAAATAAAAACAGCCAGCATAATAAAAGAAAAAATTAAAGCAAAAATTTCTCTAATACCTGAACAATCATATTCAAATCCCAATGTAAATATTCTTATATGATGCAAACCCGCAAAATAAACATATATTTTAGGATAAATAAATACCAGAAGTCCCAAAAAAGTAAACAGTGAAATCGGAATAATATTATTTACTTTTGAAATTACTGTTGAGGATTTCTTGAATACAATAGTTTCAAAAACACTAATCAAATAGATAGCCTGCATAATGTTTATTAAAACCATCATATAACCCAGTTCAAACAGACCGTTGGAAGTCAGTGTATTTAACATAAGCTGTTTTGAATTAATTAATGAAACGCCTAAACTTCCTAAAATAGCAAACCCAAAAATCACACCCCAAATATTAAAAGCAACACCTTTTAAATCGCTTAATTTATCTGAACCTTTAAATTTAATAAATTCAAGCAATAATAAAATCGCCAATATTCTAAAAATAATTTGATATTCAATATGCAAAATAGCTGTATTTAGAGCATTTGCCCCCAAAAAACCAATTGATAAATACAGAAATTCCACAAAACTGGCAATAAAAAAAGATTTTTTAATGTCTTCTTTTATATAAAAGGCATAAACTTTACCAAAAAAAATTACAGCTAAAAATAAAAAAAGTAGAGTTTCCACTTTAACTCCTTATAAATAATTAATCATTCATCAACGAATTAAAACAAATTATTTTTTTAAAAAAGAATATTATAACTAAAACTTATATTAATTCTTTATTAAATGTCTATATTTTACACATAAAAAGAATTAAAGAGTTTTTTTATCTTTATCTTCTATTATTTCAACATCTATTATATCGTTGTCATTTTCATGACTTTTTGTACTTGTATAGATATTATTTTTCGGCAAAAATTTTTTTGCAACAAATCTGGCAAACGGCTCAAATAAAAACAATATTCCCAAAATATCACTAAATATTCCCGGAATTATAAGTAATAATGCCCCTATAAGTTTAAAAAGCCCGATTGATAAAAACTCTTCCTGGGTTATTTCTTTTCTCATCAGCCTGTAAATATTGGCACGAAACGAAAAATTCAGCGTTTGGATGATAAAAATTCCTGCTCCGGCGCTTAGCAATATTTCCAAAAACAATCCAACAGGAGTAAAAATACTGGCAAATTTATAAGAAAATATAATCTCTAAAAAAAGATATGCCAAAAAATATATAAGCCCCATTTTAATTCTTATTCACAATCTCTAATATTTTTTCTAATACTTCATTTATATCCGCTTCAAACTTTTCATTAGTTTTTCTGTTTCTGATTTCTACTTTTCCATTCTTTAACTTTTTACCCACGATTATTCCAACAGGAAATCCGATAAGTTCAAAATCTGCCATTTTTACTCCGAATCTTTCACGCCTGTCATCCAGCATTGTTTTAACCCCGGCACTTGTTAAATCTTTATATAACTTTTCTGCAAAATTTAATTGTTCGGCTTTTTTTACATCGCTTATAATAATATCTGCTAAAAACGGCGCTATTTCTTTTGGCCAGATTATTCCTTTTTCATCATGGTTTTGCTCTATTGCCGCCGATATAAGCCTGCTAACCCCTATTCCGTAACATCCCATAATAAACGGCTTGGTTTTCCCGTTTTGATCAAGAAAAGTAGCATTCATACGCTTGCTGTAAGCATTTCCTAGCTTAAATATATGTCCTACTTCTATCCCTTTTGTTATTTTAAGAGGTGCCCCACATTTAGGACATAAATCCCCTGTCTTTACTTTTGCTATATCTTTATATGTTGCTAAATTATCAAGGCCTGCCCCTTTTATATGATAATCTTTTTTATTAGCACCGCACACAAAATTTTTAGCTTCTTTTAAATCTTCATCGATAATATATTTTATATTATCTGGTAAGTTAAACGGTCCTATAAATCCGGGGATAAGCCCTACTTTTTCAATTTCTTCTTCACTCGCGTCAACCAAATCAATCGCACCGATTGCATTTTTTGCTTTTGTAACTTCAAGAGCGTCACTTCCTCTTATAAAGAAAACTACAATTTCTGAGTTTTCACCAAAAACAGCTTTTTTAACAACAGCTTTTACTATAAAATCTTTATTAATTCCGATAAATTTACTGACTTCATCGATTGTTTTAATACCTGGAGTGTGAATTTCTTCAATAATTTCAGTTTTAACAGGATTAACTTTATTTATATGTTTTCTTTTAGCAACCTCAATATTTGCCGCATAACTACATTCACTGCAAACCGCTATATCATCTTCCCCTGTATTTGCTAAAACCATAAATTCACGGCTGCCGCTTCCGCCTATTGCACCGCTGTCTGCTTCAACCACTCTGAAATTAAGCCCCATCCTACTGAAAATTTTTTCATAAGTTTCCTGCATCAGCTTAAATTCTCTGTCCAAATCTTCATTTGTGCAGTGGAAAGAATATGCATCTTTCATTATAAATTCACGGCCTCTTAGCAGTCCAAACCTGGCTCTCGCCTCATCTCGAAATTTAAGATTAATTTGATATAAATTAACAGGAAGCTGTTTATAACTTTTTACATAACTTCTTACCAAATCAACTACACTTTCTTCGTTTGTAGGAGAGAGAACAAATCTTTGTGCTTTTCTGTCTTCAATCCTAAGCAGTTCGTCACCGTATTTTTTAGCCCTACCTGTCTCTTCCCATAATTCATAAGGAGTTACGAAACTGAGCATTACCTCCTGTGCCCCGGCTCTGTCCATTTCTTCTTTTATAATGGCTTTTATATTATCCAAAACCATTTTTCCGATAGGCGTAAAATCATAAATCCCCGCCGCAACCTGTTTTATAAATCCGGCTCTAATCAAATATATATGACTTGGAGTCACGGCATCTTTTGGTGTTTCTTTAAGTGTATATAAAAAAAATCTGCTCCATCTCATTATATCTCCTTAACATATTCGTTTTTTTTGCTTTTTGGAATTGTTTTAGATTCAGGCAGTTTAAGCACTTCGTATTTTTTAACGCCTTTTAAATAATGAATTTCTATTATATCGCCTGCTTTTACATCTTTTGAAGATTTTGCCTTTTTGGAATTTATAAAAACAACGCCTTCTTTAGCCATATCATCTGCAACACTTCTTCTTTTTACTATATTTACAGAATTTAAAAATTTATCAACTCTCATCTTAGCCTTTTTTAAACAAATTATACTATAATTACAATAAAAAAAGGATATCAATGAAAGTAGTACTCGCATATTCCGGCGGACTTGACACAAGTGTAATTTTAAAATGGCTGCAAGACAAATATAATGCCGAGGTTATAACTTTTACAGCAGATATAGGACAAGGCGAAGAAGTAGAAGAAGCAAGAGAAAAAGCTCTTAAATTCGGAGTAAAAAAAGAAAATATTTTTATAGAAGATTTAAAAGAAGAATTTGTCCGGGATTATGTATTTCCAATGTTTAGGGCAAATGCCATTTATGAAGGCGAATATCTTTTGGGAACTTCCATCGCAAGACCGCTGATTGCAAAAAGACAAATTGAAATAGCCCGCAAGGTAGGAGCTGACGCGGTAGCTCACGGCGCCACAGGAAAAGGAAACGATCAAGTCAGATTCGAACTTGGATATTATGCCCTGAAACCTGATATTAAAGTAATAGCCCCTTGGAGAGAATGGAATTTAAACAGCCGTGAAAAATTATTGGCATATGCAGAGAAACACGGTATTCCTATCAATAAACACGGTAAAAAATCTCCATATTCTATGGATGCAAACTTACTTCATATTTCCTATGAAGGCGGCATTTTGGAAGACCCTTGGGCAGAACCTGAAGAAGATATGTGGAGATGGACAAATTCGCCTGAGAAAGCTCCCAATGAACCGGAATATATTGAAATAGAATTTAAAAAAGGCGATGCTGTTGCAATAAACAATCAAAAAATGACACCGGCTGAAATTTTAACAACCCTTAATGAATATGGCGATAAACACGGCATCGGAAGAGTTGATATTGTTGAAAACAGATTCGTAGGAATGAAATCACGGGGCTGCTATGAAACTCCGGGAGGAACAATTCTTTTAGAAGCTCACAGAGCCATTGAATCAATTACTCTTGACAGGGGCGAAGCTCATCTTAAAGATGAAATAATGCCAAAATACGCTGAACTTATTTATAACGGATTTTGGTTTGCACCTGAGAGAAAAGCACTCCAAAAATTAATAAATGAAACTCAAAAAAATGCAAACGGAACCGTAAGATTAAAACTATACAAAGGAAGCGTTAAAACAGTTGGCAGAAAATCTCCTAATTCACTGTTTAGTCCTGAATTTGCAACATTTGAAGAAGACAGTGTTTATAATCAAAAAGACGCCGCAGGATTTATTAAATTAAATGCCCTCAGATTTATTATCGACGGTTTTGTAAGAAATAAAAATAAATAATTATTTTCATTTCTTATATTTATTCTATTTTTTATACTTTTTAAAAAAAACTTTCAAATCTTTATAAGTATAACCGTTCAATATATAAATTCCGATTATGCTTATAATGCCTCCGATTACAACAAACAGATCTATTTTTTCCCCTAAAAATATACGGGCAAAAATTACCGCACTGAAAGGGACAATAAATATATAAGCCGAAGCCCTTTTCCCGCCTAAAACACTACTTCCCAAAAAATATGCAGAAGTTGCAAACGTCGTTCCGTAAAGAGATAAAGAAAATAAATTAAAATATCCTTTAAAATCCAAATTCAATGTTGGTATATGTGCATGTAAAAAGGCAAAAAAGACTATAACCGAAGTAAACAAAAACATAAAAAAGCTAAACACTAAAGAATTTTCTTTTTTTATTTTTGAACTTACAATTGTAAGCAGCGGCCAGGTAAAAGCCGCCAGCAAAAAAAACACAACTCCTTTGTTGTCTAAATTAAACTGCCATATTTTTATTATCAAGGATGTACCTACCATTCCTAAAATTAAAGCCGTTATTTCAACAAATGTAAGATTTTTTTTATAAATTATTGCCAAAGCAAAAAAAGTAATTGCAGGATTTAATGTAGTAACCAATACTCCGCCGAGTGCGGCATTTCCATAATGATCCCCCAAAAAGAAAAAAAAATTATAAAAACTTAATATAATTGAGCATAAAAATGCATAAAAAATAGATGAAATATTTGTTCTAAAAGGGATTTTAAGAAAAATTATTACAAAAAAAAGACCTATTGCAGCTATGAAAAATCTCCAAAAAATAAGATCATAAACATTAAAATAATTCATTAATATTTTAGCGCTTATCCAATTGCTACCCCAGGCAATCATTGCTAAAAACATTAATAAATGAATATTTTTCATAATTTCTCCAATTTTTTACAGAAGTATACAATATTAGAAAAATTATATATAGAGTAATTTTATTATGGAAAAAAGGAAAAATTATCCTTCTGAGTAAGTTTTGTGAGCTTCAATTAAATATTTGATATCCTCTGCTAAAACATAAACATTTTCATATCCCAATATGTCCAAAAGGCCTTTTATTCTACTTGCAAAAAACGCTTTTCTACATGCAACTAAAATCGGCTGTGTTTTGTCATCAGGTAAAATATCTATATATTTTGTAAATTCAGGATATGGAGTATAATAAGCTGTTTCAAGCCCTGCTTCTTCGGCATTTTCCCCTTCTACCAAATTAGGAAGTGTTACGTCAAGCAAAATAGCACCGACATCTCTTATAAGATCTTTTGCTTTTTCAATATTAACATTGCCCAATGCCGGTTTTTCTTTATTTAATTTTATTCCTTCTTTAAATTGTTCCATTACTTTTTGTTCAAATTCTGTTAACTTTGCCATCTGATCCTCCTTAGTATTATTTAACTTATTATAAATAAACTTTCTTTATTTGTCAAATTTATAAAAAAAGAGTTATAATTATTTAAAAAATAAAGGGATAAAATGATAATAGCATTTCCAACCAACAATCAAAAAACTATAAATGAAAAAATAGGTTTTTCAAAATATATACTGATTATCAACACCGATACAAATGAAAAAATATTACTTGACAATCCTGTTTTTGAAAAAGCGTCACAATTAAAAAAAGCAAGAGACTGTGGAGAAAACGGGCTGGAAACAGGGAGAATACTACCAAAAATATTAAAACAATATAATGTAGAATTTTTTTACGCATCAAAATTTGGCGAAGGATTACTGGATACTTTAGAGTTATATAATATTAAACCGGTTTATACAAACAAAAAAGAAGTAAAAGCAAATTTATAATTTTAAATATTTAATTACTTCTTCATCACTCAACTGGTGAAAATCATTATACCATTCTCCTACGCCCATAAACATCGAAGGACGGCTTAGTATGATAAAATTATTACAAACAGGTTTTAGCATATCATCAATTTCTTCACTCAACGGGGCAACAGGTGCGGCAATTGTAATTGAATTTGGCAAATCCCTTACAACAGTATTGGCCGCTAAATACATGCTTGCCCCTGTGGCTATACCATCATCAACTAATATAACATCCTTCCCCTCAAGTTCAATTGGTTCTGTTTTATAATACTTTCTTTTTTCTGACATTTCTTGAACTTTTTCCATTGCAGTTTTTTGAATATATTTTTCATCTATCTTTATGCCCCTTGAATTTAAATCATCAACTATTTTTTTATTAATAAAAACCAGCCCTCCCTCGCTTACGCTTCCTATTGCCAACTCTTCGTTTACCGGAGATGGTATTTTTTTAACAAATAAAAGGTCTATCGGAGCATTTAACTCTTTTGCCACTTCTGCTCCGACTGGCACACCCCCTCTTGGAAGAGCAATAACAACAGGGTTTTTTAAAATAAGCTTTTTTAATTTTTCGCCAAGTAATTTTCCAGCTTCCAATCTGTCCTTAAAAACCATAATTTTCCTTTTTAAAAATTATATCATTTTTACAGCACTTAATTAACACAATTTTATGATACAATAAATATATTATGTAAAATTCTTTAAGGAGAAAAAATGAAAAAATTTATTTTAAAAATAACTTCAAGCAAATGGAATTATTACCTGTCCATAGCATGCGACTTTTTAACAGCAGTCACGTTTTTAGTCCTTAGTTTATATTATACTAAAGATATCTGGTCAAGTATTGGCCTTTTTGCAATAGGAGTGATATTTTTTACATTTTTGGAATATTCGGTTCACGCATGGCTTTTTCACGGAAAAAAATCTATAAAAATATTTGTAGAAGGACATGCACACCATCATCAAGATCCGTTCAGTTTCGACGCTATGCCGTTTTTTATGAGTGCGGTAATTGCCGCAATATTTGCATGGCTTCTTCATTTTGTAATGCCTTCTTATGATGCTTTGGCAATAGTGGGAGGATCGGCTCTTGGATATTTTAATTACGGAATTATGCATCATGTTATGCATAGACGTGAATTCGCAAGTAATTATTGGAAATATATGCAGGAGTTTCATTTTGTCCACCATAAAAAACCTCTTTTAAATCATGGAGTTACAACCGACATATGGGACAGAATATTCGGAACTTATTATCAGTGGAATCAAGACGATTTAAAAGGCATGGAAAAGCTTAAAAGAATAAAAAAGAAAAAAACCAATTAGTCTATACTTCATAATTCTGCTATTTTTCTCTTGACTTAAGTCAATGACTTTATTGTCTCAAAAATATTACAATACTCAAAACAAAAAAAGGAGACAAAATGTTTGGATTATCCGGAGAAAAAGAAAAAAAAAGTAAAAAACAAGCCTGTGATTTACCGTTTCTTTGCTGGCAATGTGAAATGAGTGCACCAGGCGGATGTGGAAGTCATGGAGAAAGCAAAGGTGTTTGTGGTAAAACACCTACTAAATCAAGACTTCAGGATTTAATGATTTTCGGTTTAAAAGGTCTTAGCGCTTATAGAGAACATGCTGATGAATTGGTTCAGGAAGTAGGAGATGAAAAAGCCAAAAAAACATTAAAAGAAGTAGATGATGTAAACAGTGAAACACTATATTTTACACTCACAAATGTTAATTTTAATTTGGACGAACATATAGCACAGCTTATGAAAATAGGAAATGCTGGCGTTAAAGTTATGAATTTGCTAAGCGATATGCATACAAAAGCACTTGGAGTACCGACACCTGTTGAAGTTACTCAAAACAAGGCGGAAGGAAAAGGCATTATAGTATCAGGCCATAATCTCGATATGCTTGAAAAATTATTAAAAAGAATAGAAGAAAGGGGACTTAGCGATAAAATAAACGTATATACCCATTCAGAAATGTTACCGGCTCACGGTTATCCTCATTTAAGAAAATTCAAAAACTTAAAAGGAAATATTGGAAAAGCATGGTATGATCAAACTGATGTATTTACCAAATGGCAGGGAACCTGCGTTGTAAATACAAACTGCATAGTTCCACCGGAAAAATCAAAAAAAGTGGGTAATTATATAGATAGATTATATACATATAAAATAACAGGCGTTGAAGGCGCTAAAAAAATAGAAAACGACAATTTTGATCCGTTAATTGATCAAACATTAAGTTTACCTGATATTACAGGATTTGACAGTGATGAAAAAATTGTAACAGGACATCATTACAAAACTGTGCTTGAAGCATACGGACCTAAAGTCCTTGATGCCATTAAAAAGGGAAAATTAAACAGAGTTTGGGTAATTGCCGGTTGTGATGCACCCGGTAGAAAAAGAAACTATTTCAGAGAATTGGCTCTTGCAGTTCCAAAAGACCATATTATTATTACATCTAGCTGTGGTAAATTCAGATTTAATGATGTAGATTTTGGAGTGATACCTGGAACTGACATTCCAAGATATATCGACCTTGGACAATGTAACGATAGTAACGGTGCTGTTAATATTGCAATAACTGTTGCCCAGGCTTTAGGAATCAAAGATGTAAATGAACTTCCGGTTTCAATTGCACTTATGTGGATGGAACAAAAAGCAATTATTATTTTACTTGCCCTTCTCAGTTTAGGTGTTAAAGATATTTATATCGGACCAAGCGCTCCGCAGTTTGCAAATGAAGAGATAGTTAACTTCTTAGCCGAAAATTTCAATCTCGGAGTAATAAGCGGAGATATTCACAAAGACTTCGGAAAAAAATTATCAGCCGGTTAATTTCTACCCTTCCTTCGGGGTTTTTACCTCTTATTTACCAATTGTAATAATCTAAAATTTTTTCTTTATTCTTTATTTTTAGTTTACTGCCTACATTTTGAATAATATTAAGTTCTTTTAATGTTTTTAATTTTCTAGAAAGAGTTTCAGGTTTTATATTAAGAATTGCAGCAATAGAGTGTTGTTTAAGCTCCTCAAATTCATTAGGATTATCATAAATAAATTTTGCAATTTTTGTAGAAGTGTCTAAAATTAAATTATCCTGAATTATCCCGTCCAAAAATTTCATTTTTTTAAGAAGTGAACTCATAATTTGCATACATACGTCATTTTTTTGCATAAATATTTTGAACTTTTCAAATTCTATTTTCAAGATTATACCGTCTGTATCCATTGAACAACTTGCAGGATATGGCATTTTTTCAAAATTAGCAAGTTCGGCTACTAAAGACACTGAATGAAATTTATGAATAACCAGTTCATTATCTTTATTGTCTATTTTATATACACGGGCACTTCCTTTTATTAATAAATGCAAATAATTCGGTTCTTCTTTTTCAAAAAAAACAATTTCATTTTTTTTAAGTTTTTTGATTATAGTAAATTTTTTAATTTTTTCTATATCTTCATCATCTAAATTTTTAAACAAAAAAATATTTTTCAGATTCATATAAAACTCCGTTAAATTATCTGGTATTTTTTGAGTTTCTCATCGCTTATTTCCTCAATCAACCCTAAATTTTTCAATTTTTTTATTACATTTTTATCCACATCAACATCAGGCGGCCAAATTCTTGTAAAAGAGTCTAATTCATTTTTATTCGTTCCGTCGACCCCCACTATTTCATCTATCCAGACATCACGCAAAGCGTCAATATTATTGGTAACTCTCCACACAAGCATATACGGATTATCTATTTCTGGTGTATTTATAAAAACAACTATTTTCAAATTTTCTTTTAAAATTTTTATTCTTTCAAAAATCTCTTTTGCACACTTTTGTTTATCAAATTTAATTACACAAACAGGATTTTTTGTATCAGTAAAATATTGTTTAACTTTTTCAATTAAAGGTTCAATTTCTTTTAATTTTTCCAATAACTCTTCATCACTCAAAATTTGAAATTTTCCATTTTGTATTTTGCATTTTCCATTTGTAGCGTCAATTCCGAGTTTTCCCCCGACCAATTCTTCAACACTTGAATGATCAAGCTCATCCACTATTCCTTTACTTATTAAAATTTTTTCTTTATCAAAATTATTTAAAATATATCTTGTTAAATTTTTATAATCTCTAAGTGCCGGCGCATCCTCTCCTACAAAAACGGCATGTTTTACAAAGCTCATTTGTCCCGCCCCCCAAAGACTGTGCATAATCTGCATTGAGTGCCCCGGATATCTCGGAGCAATTTTGCAAAGAATTAAATTATGAAATACACCGTTTTCAGGCATTGCATAATCAATCAAATCAGGCGCCGTTGTTCTTATAAGAGGCAGAAATATCCTCTCAGTCGCATATCCCATATATTTGTCTTCCAAAGGCGGTTTACCAACTACTGTTGCATAATATACCGGATTTTTTTTAGTGGTTATCGTTTCAACATGCATCAGTGGAAAAGGTTTTTTAAGTGTGTAATATCCGGTATGGTCCCCAAACATCCCCTCTGTTTCCATTTCACTCGGGTCGCACCAGCCCTCAATTACTATATCGGCATCCGCAGGTACTTCCAAATCATTGCTTATACACTTAACAAGCTTTGGATTTTCTTTTCTTATAAATCCGTAGAGCATAACTTCAAATATCCCCGGAGGCATAGGAGCAGTCGCACACCATGTATAAAGTGGATCCCCTCCTATAGCAATACTGACAG
This sequence comes from uncultured Nautiliales bacterium, assembly GCA_964410645.1. Lineage (GTDB taxonomy): Bacteria > Campylobacterota > Campylobacteria > Campylobacterales > Nautiliaceae > JALTBU01. The sequence goes on along the minus strand of CAYPHV010000002.1, from coordinate 24,308 downwards.
GCATTTTAACCCCAGCTTTTTTATATTCCCAAAACAGATGCGCACTGTCTTTGTGTATTTGCCAGTGAAGTCCGAGTTTTTTATTGTCATAAATCTGCAGCCTGTACATTCCGACATTTCTAATGTTTCCGTCAAGACTTTTCGTATAAACCTGTCCCATTGTAATAAATTTGCCGCCGTCTTTTTCCCACGTTTTTAGAATAGGCAGATTATTAAGATTTGCACTTTCACCTTCATATATATGATATTGGCATTCAGCTTGTTTAACAGTTTTTGAAACTACATATTTTAAGGCAAACAATTTTCCAAAAGCTCTTAATTTTTCGCTTAAAGTCTTAGGCGGTTTCATTTTAATAAGCCCTTCTATTTCTTTTGCTATTAAATCAAGATTTTTACCAAAAATTTTCTTTGTAACCTCATCACTTGCAAAAATATTCATAACTACCGGAATATCAAATTTTTTCTCACCCTCTTTTGGAGAGGTAAACATCAAAATTTTCGGATTTTTCTTTTTTGCTTCTATATATGCGAGGTGCGGAATTTCAAGATTAATATCAAGAGGCGTATCAATAACTTTTATATATTTCTTTAAATTATTCAAATTCATTTTATACCTTTTTAAGAAAAATATCTGTTCTTTATCTTATTTTTTTATAAATACCGTTCTTTTTAATATACTCTATTAATTTTTTATATATTTTATGGCTACTGAGAGTTTTGGAATTTCCTATTATGATCAATTTTCTTTTTGCCCTTGTAAGCGATACATTTAATCTTCTCAAATCATTTAAAAATCCGATTTTTTCTTTTTCATTTGCCCTGACAAGACTTAAAATTATAATTTCTTTTTCTCTTCCCTGAAAGCCGTCTACCGATTTTACTTCCAAATTTTTGGTTTCAAATTCTTGACTATTAAGTATTTTTTTGATATATTCTTCATGATCTTTATAAGGAGTGATAACACCTATATGTTTATTTTCAGCTCCGGCATTTTTTAATAAATTAATTAATTTTACTACAAATTCAGCTTCAAGAGGATTATATTTTGAAAAACTTCCTTTTTTTGAACTCTCAATAAATTTACCGTCTGTATCAAAAAAAACCACCGGTTCTTTTCCTCCGAACTCATCTGATAAAGCTATATTTAAATCTGTTATATTTATATTTTTAATCTTTTCAAACGTTTTTACTCTGCATTCATAAAATTCGCAAGACGTAAATTTATTTATCTTTGCATTCATCCTGTATTGAATATCAAGAGTATGATACGCATTTTTATAAATCTTTGTAAATCTTTCAAACATACTTGTTTTAAGCCTGTCGTCATTACTTAAAATTGTAGGGGGAAGCTGCTTGTGATCACCGGCAAAAACAGCCTGTTTTGCTTTTGTCAAGGGAATTAAGGCACTTGGTTCCACAGCTTGTGCGGCTTCATCTATAAAAACAATGTCAAACTTTTTTGTTTTTAAAAATTCGCCGGCGGCAGAGGAATTGGTAGCAAATATTATGTCAGCCTTTTCCAAAACATCCTCTATAATATTTTTCATTATTTTATTTTTATTGTCATAAAGTTTATTTATACTTCGCTGGATTTTAATCCATTCGGCCATTTCCAAAATCCATTCAGGTTTAATTCCTCTTTTTGTTTTATTCTGTTTCGCAAATTCAAGAATTTCTTCCTCATTCATACCTCTTTTACGCCCTGGGGTCGGTTTTTTATATTTTTTTTCCTGAAGATGCTTTAAATCGGTTATTTTTTTAATTATTTTTTCAATTTCTTTATATTTTTTATCGCGTCTGACTTTCACGTCCAAAGAATATTTCATCAAATTTGATTCAATTTTTACCGGATGTCCAATTCTTAAAACATTATATTCCTGTAATTTTTCAAGCAGATTATCAACAGCCACATTACTGTCAGCACATACCAATATTTTTTTTCCGATATGTTTTTTTATAATCTCAGCCAGTGTAGTTGTCTTACCAGTTCCCGGAGGACCGTGAATTAAAAACATATCCGAATTAATAGCCTTTTTAAGCGCAATATTTTGAGATTCGTTTAGATTAGCACTTGTTTTATTGATTTCACAAATTTTCGGCTCTTTTTTGCCCAAAATTATTTCATAGTCAAATTCGCTGTTTTTTAAATTTTCCAGTGTTTTTATCATTCTTTTAAACGTAATATCATTAACAAACAAATCAATCCTATACAGTCTGCTTCTAAAAACAGCTTCTTTCGAATAAATTTCAATAAAATTTTTCCCTACAGCGCTTACCACGGCTTCTTGAGAAATTTTTAAAGGTTCCCCTTTGCTTATTAAAACAATATCCCCCGTTTTTATCTGATGATTTGGAAAATTGTTTCTGTTAAACCTATATATTTTAAAATCTAAAAATTCGCCCGTATATTTCATTCTAAGACCAAGAACAGCCCTTCCGCGTTTCTGTCTTTCATTTCCGTTTAATCTTTTAATCTCCTCCAAATGAAATTTTTTTTCAGCAAAACGTTCTTTTTCAACTAAATTTATAAAATAATCCTGATATGCCTTAATATTTTCAAATCTCAAATCAACCTCCCAAAGCTAATAAAATAGTAATTATTCCCATACCATTTATTAAATAAAAAACATATTTTTTATAAAACGCCAAAATGCTACAAAGTATAAAAATTATATAAACCCATTCAGGAACATAAAATACTCTGAAATTCCCGCCTAAATTTAGATATTTTACCAAAATAAAATCAAAAATCCCACCCAAATGAGCAATATGCAAAAAAAATTCAAGCGGATAAAAAACAGTAAATATCAGCGTGACAAAAGGGGCCAAAAGCTGATAAATACTGAAATTTCCAAAAAAATAATGGCTTATTACAAACATAACAACAAACATATAAAAACTTAAAATAACAGAATTGAAAAAAGTCGGTTTGTAATATCTGAAAAAAAGATATATATAATATACACCGGTAACGCTTAGAAAAAAGCCCAAAGTAAAAATTTTTGTAAAAAACAGCAAAAAAGCAACAACTACTGCACTAAGCAATGCTTTTACAGATACAATATCTTTTAAATTAACAGCAAATACAAATAAAACTGCTTCTAAAACATATGCCCTTATAAGCGACGACGGAAAACGGGTAAAGAAAAGATAAAAAAATTCTATTATTAAAACCAAAATTCCCAAATCAAAAAATCTGTTTCTATATGGAAAAAACCTTGATTGAAAAAACGTATAAAACGGCGCAAATAAAAAAAATAATATTGCACTGATAAAGCCCAGATGCAAACCGCTTAACGCAAAAAGATGCGCAATTCCAAGAGTAGAAAGTTTTTGTCTTGTTTTATAGTCAATCGATTCCCCCAAAAACAGCGCTTTAAATAAATTGATTATTTCTTTTGAAGAATGCTGGGATTCTATATCTTTTTCAAAAAAATTGGCTTTTTGTAATTTTAAATCATAGCTTACTGCATAAAATTTGGTTAAATAATGCACAAAACTGATATTTTTTGTAAATATTTTGATATTTAAATTTTCATTTAATAAATTTTTCAGATTATCTCTTGAAGTGGTATAAAAAACCAAATCACTGTTTTTCAGTTTTAATACAAAATAATTTTTCTTTTTATATTGATTAATAACTTTTACATTTAAATCTCTTACAGGTTTGCTTATAAAATTCAAATATCCCAAAAAACTTATCTGTATTCTTAAAACCAAAAGCAATAAAAAGAAAATAAAAATTATCCGTTTACCGCTTTGCATTTTAAACTGCTATATGCCCGGCATATCTATTTTGGTATCAGTCGGTTCAATTTCCCTTACTTTGCTTACTTTATCGGTAAACAATGTGTATTTTTTATGAAACAGCATGTCAACTGTTCCGGTAGGTCCGTTTCTTTGTTTTCCTACAATTATTTCTGCATCTTCAATTTCTTTTTTTTCAAAATCAATTTGTATTTTATTACCTTTATTAAGCGCCTCTTTTTGTTTTTGTTTGGCTTCCATCTCTTTATAAACATCATCTCTATATATAAACATAATAATATCCGCATCTTGTTCTATTGCTCCCGATTCTCTTAGATCACTCATCATAGGCCTTTTATTAGGCCTGCTTTCAAGTGCACGGTTTAACTGTGAAAGTGCGATAATAGGCATCTCCAATTCTCTTGCCAATAATTTTAAGCTTCTTGATATTTCAGCTATTGCCAAATGTCTTTCTTTAATATCAGAATTGATAAGTTGCATATAATCCACAATTGCCAAGGATAAATTCGGATTTTGGGTTTTTAATTTTCTGAGTTTTGCCCTTATTGTATGAATATTAATATATCCTGCATCATCAACAAAAAGAGGCATATTGGCTATTTCATCGGAAACCGTTGTCAATCTGCTCCATTCCTCTTCGTTTAAATTACCCCTTCTTATATCCTGCAAAGGAATCCGGGCAGCGGAACTTAACATTCTAAGCATTAGCTGCTCCGCCGGCATTTCAAGAGAAAAAATAGCAACTCCGTTATTTTGCTTTATCGCATTAATTGCAAGGTTTAGGGCAAAAGCTGTTTTACCCATACTGGGTCTTGCGGCAATGATTATCAAATCACCTTCTCCAAATCCGCTCGTAATTCTGTTTAATTCTATAAAGCCGGTATCAAGTCCCGTCACAATTTTATTCTTTTTAGCCGCTTGTTTTTTTATAAAATTTAATGTATCTTTTACAATAATTAAGGAATTTTTAAAATCACCGGCTATATTTGACGTGGCAATGGAAAATAATTTACTTTGAATGTCTTCAACCTCTTCAACCGCCCTTTTATCTTCTTCTAAAACAATTTTTTTTATCTCATTTGAGAAATGAATAAGTTCTCTTTTAGTAGATAAATCTTTAAGCTCTTTCGCATAAACTTCTATTGATTCAATAGGAGCCGTTCCCAAAATTTCCAAAAACATTTCTTCATCAAATTTATTTTTTTTCTTTAATTCCTCTTTTAAAAAAATTTCATCAATAGGCAAATCTTTTTTATACAGTTCTTCCATTGTTTCAAACAATACCTGATGAAAAGGCAAATAAAAATCATTTGATTTTAATATTGCAGCAATATCTTCATAAATCTGTCCGTCAAAAAGCACCGCGCTTAAAATTCCTCTTTCTATATCCAAATTATATAAATTCACTTTCTTCCTTTATGGTAAAATAATACATTCAAAAAAAGGAGTTAGAATGATTATTGAAATTTCATATCCTTATAAAGATTCTCTAAGCAACATAGAAACAAAAAACACTTTTATCGAAACTGATGACGAAGCGTTTATTAATAAATTAACAAGCACAAACAATCCAATTGAAATTGGTATTATTTTATCGCAAAATGAAAATAAATTCAAAACCGTAAATTCACAAAAAGCAGACCATACCATTATCATTGAAGAAATAATAGCCAATCCTGATTTAAGGCTTTAAAATATATTTTTTCAAAGATTCAATTACATCGTTTATATCCTGACTTTCCATTAACGTTTTTAATCTGTTTTTTTGCTTATTTGAGAGAGATCGTATAATATTTTTTATTTCTTCCTCGTCTTTGGCGCTTTTAATTTTTTCTACTGTTTCTGCCCCGATAATTTTTTCCAGCTTTTCTTTTGTTATTTTACTGGGAATCAGAATCAAAGCAATAAATATAAAAGCCAGTGAAAAAATCATAATCGCAACTGCAAAAATAATTTGTGTATGTCCCATTATTTGCTTTCCTTTCTAACCTCTTCCAAAAATTTATCAAGTAGTTCATTTTCAGGATATTTCCCTATTACTTTGCCTTTTTTAATAATAAGTCCGTATCCTTTACCGCAGGCCATAGCTACATCGGCTTCTTTTGCTTCACCTATCCCGTTTACAACACATCCCATAATCGATAAATTAAGAGGTTTTTTTATGTCTTTTGTGGCTTCTTCCACAGCTTTTACAATAGGAGGCAAATCAACTTCGATTCTTCCGCATGTCGGACAGGAAACTATATTTACACCTTCTTTTATCAATCCCAAATCTTTAAGAATTGCTTTTCCCACTCTTATTTCTTCTTCAAGTTCTCCTGTTATTGAAACTCTGAGGGTGTCACCTATTCCATCAAGCAAAAGTGCTCCAAACGCTTCTGCGCTTTTTATTGTGGCATGGAATTTTGTTCCGGCCTCCGTAACTCCTAAATGAAACGGATAATCCACAAGGGGTCTTAACATTCTGTAAGCTTTAACTGTTCTTACTACATCACTGGCTTTAAGAGAGACTTTTATATCAGTAAAATCCAAATCCTCTAAAAATTTAATATGCCAAAGGGCGCTTTCAACCATAGCTTTTGGAGTCTGCCCGTATTTATTTTCTAAATCTTTTTCCAAACTTCCGGCATTAACCCCTATCCTTATAGGCAGATTTCTTTCCCTGCAGGCTTTTACTATTTCCCTAACTCTCTCTTTTCCTCCGATATTTCCCGGATTGATTCTCAGGGCATCCGCATATTCGGCAGCTTTAATTCCCAATTTATAATTAAAATGTATATCGGCAATAATCGGCAAAGGAGATTTTTCTTTTATTGCTTTTAAAGCATTTGCGTCTTCCTCATCCAAAACGGCAACTCTTACAATATCGGCCCCTACGGCATATAGTCTGTTGATTTGATCAAGAGTTGAATTTATATCTTTTGTTTTCGAAAAAGTCATTGATTGAACACTAACGGGTGCGTCTCCTCCTATTTCCACATTTCCTACTTTTATTTTTCTTGTTTTGCATCTTTTCATTTATTTCCTTTGGATATGATATATATATTCAGTATTTCCTTCTTTACCTTTTATTGAACTCTCTTCATTTTTGATGATTTTGAAACCGTATTTTTTAATTTCTTTTTCAAATCTTTCTTTTGCAATTATAATGGCTTTTTTATCAGTAACAACACCTTTTTTATTCCTTTTTGCCTCAATACCCACTTCAAACTGCGGTTTAAAAAGCAAAATCATTTCGTCTGAAAGCATATTTAATTTATCAAAAATTTTGAGAAGCGAAATAAAACTTACATCACTTAGCAATATATCAAATTTTTCTTTTGACTGAAAATCTTTAATATCTGTATTTTCAAAAACCTTTATTCTTTTATCATTTCTTAAACTTTTGTGAAGCTGGTTGCTTCCCACATCCACACACGTAATACTTTTAGCTCCTTTTTGCAATGAAACTTCACTAAATCCGCCCGTCGAACTGCCTACATCAATCAACTTTTTTTTATTAAAATTTATATTATATTTTTCCAAATAATTTTTAAGTTTCCAAGCTGCACGGGATACATAAATTTGTTGTAATATTTCAATATCTGCGTTTTCAACGTTAAAAGACGGTTTATTTATAATTTTTCCGTTTACTTTAACACTGCTTTTTTTTATTAATTCTTTTGCTTTGTTTCTACTCTCAACTAAATTTTTAATAACCAGATATTCATCAAGTCTCATATTTATACTTTTTACAAATTTTATCAAAAAAGTATTATTTTATTTATAATTTTGCTATAATTAATAAAACAAAAAAGGAGATAAAATGGGTTTTAGCGGATTTATAGCTTTATTATTATGTGTTATAGCAGCCGGAGCAATTTTATGTTTGCCATATAATGCAATCAAAAACTCTCCTCTCAAATAAACTTAAGAAAGCAAATCTCTTAAGCTTTCTCTAACTTTCTTTTTTTCATATAATATTTTATAAACTTCACTGGCAATGGGTGTATAGATACTTTTTTCACTGGCTATTTTTTTTATTGCTTTAGCTGTATAAACGCCTTCGGCAACCTCTCCGAGTTCGTTCAAAATATCGCCCAGTAATTTGCCTTTTGCCAAATTAAGTCCGACTCTAAAATTTCTGCTCATTGTCGAATTCGCAGTTAAAAATAAATCTCCGGCTCCCGCAACCCCTAAAAACGTATCTTTTTTAGCCCCAAAATACTCAGCAAATCTATCCATCTCTACAAGCCCTCTGCTGATCAGGGCAGCTCTTGCATTTTTTCCCAAATTAAGCCCTTCGCAAATACCTGCGGCTATTGCTATAACATTTTTATATGCACCGGCTATTTCTATACCTATTACATCACGGCTTACATAAGTTTTAATAAATTCAGGAAAAAAATTACTAAATTCTTTTGCCAATACCAAATTTTCAGAAGCTATTACAAGGGCTGTCGGTTTATCCTGTTCTACTTCTTTTGCAAATGACGGCCCCGAAAGAAAAGCCAGATTTTTATTATCTGTATATTGTTCAAACAATTCGTTTAAAAATTTACATGCGTCACTGTCAATTCCTTTACTCGCCACCAAAATTTTTTTATTCTTCAAATTTTTATTATATTTTTTTAGAAAACCGCTTATCTCCTGAGCGGCAATTACAATAATTATATATTCACTTTCAAAAATTTTATTAAAAGTTGTAAATTTATTTATATTTCTTTTTCGTCTTGAAGTAATTATTACGTCATTTTTAATACTCAAAGTATGAAAAAGGGCACTTCCCCACGCACCTGCTCCTATTATACCGATCATTTATGCTCCTTAAAAAGTTCCAAATCTTCCTTAAACTGCTCTATCTCAAAAACATCACCCACAACAACCAAAATATCATCTTTGTTTAATATATGATTAAGACCTTTTGTAAGAAACTGAACATTCTCATTTATACTTCTATCTACAATAGCAACTATTAAAATATTATAATTATTGGATATTTCCTTATATATATCTTTTATACATTTTCCTTCTAAAAATGATTTTCCAGGAATTTTTATTTCTACAAAAGAAAGCTGATTGTCTTTAAAAATCATTTCTTCGATAATTTTCAGTGTTAGAGGTCTTTTAAGTATTGTCATAATCCTGTTGGCTGTAACATCATAAGGATTTATAATTTTATCAACACCCGCCAAACGATATTTATACTCATTGCCCTTTTCAGAAACCTTGGCTATTACTTTTTTATCTGGAAAAATATTTTTTAAAGTCAAACACAAAAAAAGATTTTTGTCTTCGTCTCTTAATACGGCAACCAGCAGGTCAAAATTTTCTAATTTTTTTATTTCATCATCGTCTATTTCTCTTAATTTTATTACGTCATACAATTTGTCTTTTGCCCTTTTTTCTTCATCATCGTCAAATACAACGATATTAACGTCTTTTTTTCCCACAGAAGCGGCTATTTTCTCTCCGAAATCGTCAAATCCAAAAAGAATAATTTTCATATACTGCTTCTTTCCACTAAATATTTAAAATAATTAACGCTTACACTATATCCCATTATAACAATAATATCACCCTCTTCCAACCTTAAATCAAAAGGCGGATTAAAATAAAAAAAATTATCCTCCAATTTAAATGTTTCATTAAAAAGTACATATGATTTTTGTTTTAAAACTCCGAAAAGAATTAATTTATATTTGTCAAAATTTATTTCTCCTATTAATTTCCCGTCTAAAATAGAATTTTTGATTACTGCAATTTCATCTATTATTGCATTTTTCTTCTCATTCAATATTGCATCTATAATTTTAAATGTAATCGGATGACCAATATACTCTGCTATTAAAAGCGATGTTGCGGTGGTCGGAACTACAATATATTTTGCCCCGGCTTTTTGAAATTTTGGAATATTTCTTTCATCATTTGCCAAAGCAATAATATCTTTATCAATAAAACTTCTTATACTTAAAATTATAAAAGCATTTGAAATATCGTTATTCGTCAATACAAAAATCTTTGAAATATTTTCAAAATTAATTTGTTTTAAAAATTCTTTATCTGTAATATCTCCGTGCATTGCAATATAATTTTTGCCAATGGCTTTATTAATTTTGCTTTCATCTATATCTATAACTATAAAATCCTGATTTTCTTTTTTAAATCTTTCAGCTAAAACTTCCGCCTCATTTGAAAAACCGCATATCAAATAAACATTGTTCATAGCGTTTAGTTCTCTTACAACTCTTCTTGATTTTAGCTGTTCTATTCTTTCGGTAAACGCCGATGCGATAATAGACGTGGTAAAAGAAATAAAACCGATACCTATAACAATTAAAAACATTGTCAATATTTTGCCCTGAGGTGTAACAGGAGTGATATCCCCGTATCCTACTGTGCTAACCGTTATTAATGCCCAATATATTGCGTCAAATAAATTGTCCACTTTAGGGTTTACATTTGATTCAAAAACATAAATAACGACGCCTCCTATAAATGTTACAAAAGACAATAAAATTAATAAAATTAAAAGTTCAAATTTTTTATTCGCCAATACCTCAATAAATAAATTTAAGCTTTTTGTATATCTTAATAGTTTAAATAATCTAAAAATAACGAAAATTCTAAATATTCTAAGAGGCCTGTATCCGGGAAGTATAGCCAACAAATCGATAATTGCAAAAGGGGTTTTAACATATTCCCACTTTTTAAGGAAAATGTCTTTTAATACTGCTAATAATCGATATTTTCTGCTTACAAATGTAGAATCTTCATATTCTTGAATAATAATTTTATGAATATCATTATAAACCCAAACTCTGATAATATATTCGATTAAAAAAACTCCCGTTACAAAATAACAATCAAAATCTTCAAAAAAAGGATGCGATTCATGTTTTATATCATACAAAAATATAGTTACACTTATTAAAATTAAAGTAAACATAAATATATCAAAATATCTTTTATATTTAAAAGTATCGTCATTCATTGTACGCCAAAAAATATGTTTAATTTTTTTATATTTTTGATTTGAATCAAGATAAAAGGCAAAAGCAACTAAAAGTTTTACAATTGCCCCTGAAAGAGTGTGAGTTTTAATCAACTAAGTTTTTCTTTTAAAATTTGATTAACAACCTGAGGATTAGCCTTGCCTCTGCTTGCTTTCATAACCTGTCCTACAAAAAAGCCAAAAAGTTTTTCTTTACCTCCTTTATACTCTGCAACTTTATTTTCATTTGCATTTAACACTTCATCAACTATTTTTTCAATTGAGTTTTCGTCGCTTACCTGTTTTAGACCCAACTTTTCAATCGCTTCGTCAACTTCCATATCTTTTTCCATCAACAAATCAAGAACTTTTTTACCGCCTGCCCCGCTTATTACAGACTCTTTTTCTCTGATAGCAATAAAGGCCAACTTTTTAGCGCTTACAGGAGAATTTTCTATATTTTGACCTGTTTTGTTTAGTCTTCCCAATAATTCTATCGCAAGCCATCTGTTTGCAGCGTTAGGTTCAACACCGGTTTCAATCATTTCTTCAAAAAATTTAGCCAGACAAGGCTCACTTGTTAAAACACCGGCATCATATTCTTTTAAACCATATTCATTAATATATCTTTCTTTTTTTTCATTAGGAAGTTCGGGAATTTGAATATCAAAAAATTCTTCTGGCACTTCAAGAGGCAGTAAATCAGGCTCAGGAAAATATCTGTAATCAGCTGATTCTTCTTTTCCCCGCATACTTCTTGTCTCACCTGTTTTATGATCAAACAGCCTTGTTTCCTGAACTACTTCTTTTTTATATTCGCCATATTCATAAGCCTCTGTCTGTCTTTCAATTTCGTATTCAATAGCCTGCTTTACAAATTTAAATGAATTTATATTTTTATTTTCCACTCTTGTCCCAAATTCTTTCTGTCCCCTTGGTCTGATAGACACATTTGCATCACATCTGAACGAACCTTCTTGCATATTGGCATCGCTGATATTCAAATATTTTACTATTGAATGCAGTTTCTTTAGATATTCGACGGCTTCATCGGAACTTCTCATGTCAGGTTCGCTTACCACTTCAATAAGAGGCGTTCCGGCTCTGTTTAAATCAACCTTGGAAAAATCTGTTTCATGAATATTTTTACCGGCGTCTTCTTCCAAATGTGCTCTTGTTACTCTTATTTTTTTACCATTATCCAAAATTATTTCACCATGTTCAATTATAGGCACAACAAATTGGGTTATTTGATAACCTTTTGGCAAATCGGGATAAAAATAATTTTTTCTTTCAAACGTACTTTTTTTATTAATTGTAGCGTTTAGCGCCTTCCCAAGCATTACAGCCTTTTTTACAGCTTCTTTATTCATAACAGGCAAAGCCCCGGGAAGTCCCAGACATACCGGACATGTATGAGTATTCGGTTCATCTCCAAAACTAGTGGAACAACTGCAAAAAATTTTTGTTTTTGTGTTAAGCTGAACATGAACTTCAAGACCTATCACAACTTCATATTTACTCATTAATTTCTCCTTTTTTTACTGTTTTTCATATTCATTTTTTGTCTTATTCTATTACAAATCTAAATCCGTTTTTATGCAAAGCTCTTTTTATTGCCTCCTGATGTTCGATTCCTCTTGTTTCAAGAGCTATTGAAACATTGGCATCGCCTATTGCCAAATTTAAATTTGTTCTATCATATCCGATTGAAACAATATTGGCTTTTTGCTCTTTTAAAATCTCCGTTAAACTCATAAGTGCCCCCGGTTTGTCAAGAAGTGTTACAACTGTTTTCATTTTTCTATGTGATTTTAATAAACCTTTTTCAATAATTAAACTAACCATAGTCACATCAATATTTCCACCACTTATTACCACTCCCACTTTTTTTGGAGATCCAAATTTTATTTTATGATGCAAAAGAGCGGCAACACCGACAGCTCCGGCACCTTCAACGACAACTTTCTGTCTTTCCATTAAAAAAAGAATAGCATTCGCAATTTCTTCATCATCAACTTCCACAATATCATCAACCACTTCTTTTATGATTTTATAAGTAACAGGTGAAGTGTCTCTGACCGCTATACCGTCCGCTATTGTTTTTACATAAGAACTGTCCTGAACGGAACCGCTAAGGAAACTAAGCCTCATAGCAGGAGCTCCTACGGCTGTAACACCTATTATTTTTATATGAGGGTTTATCTGCTTTGCCGCACTGGCTATTCCACTGATAAGTCCTCCTCCTCCTACCGGAACAATTATATATTCCAAATCTGGAATTTCTTTGAGCATTTCAAGAGCTATTGTCCCCTGCCCCGCCATTACTTCTTCATCGGCAAAAGGGTGAATAAACTCAAGTCCCTTTTCTTTTGCCAGATTAACAGCATTTTCATACGCCTCATCGTAATTGTTTCCTGCAAGAATTACTTCGCCTCCATATTCTTTAACACCGCTTACTTTTGTTAAAGGAGTGGCTTCCGGCATAACAATAATCGACGGAATATTGAAATAATTGGCACTGAAAGCCACACCCTGGGCGTGATTTCCCGCACTGGCCGCAATAACACCTTTTTTTCTTTTTTCTTCCGGCAACGAAGCTATTTTATTAAAAGCGCCCCTAAGCTTAAAAGAACCTGTAGTTTGCAGATTTTCTTTTTTTAAATATATTTCATTCCCGACCTCTTGAGAAAGTTTAGGCGCATAAGGAAAAGGCGTTTTATAAATAATGTTCTCTATTCTTTCCTGCGCTTTTTTAATTTTTTCTATTTTAATCATAATAATCCTTCTTTTTTACATCTCATATGTTCCACCATAATACATCTATTCTCTACATAAAAAATATCCGCATTATTTGCAATTTCTTTTGAGTGTTTATTTTCAATACCCTCTTGCAAAAAAATACACTTGATACCTGAAAGTTTTACGGCTTTTTTTACAATAGGAGGAGTATCGTCACTTTTTCTAAAAATATCGACAATATCAACATCAAAATTGATTTCCTCCAAACTCCTGTAAACTTTTTCACCAAGAATTTTTTCCTCTCTCGGATAAACAGGTATTATTTTATAACCTTTTTCCTGTAAATATTTAGCCACCAAATGAGAATCTCTGTGCGGCTTTGGAGAAAGCCCCACAATTACTATTACTTTAGATGATTTGAGAATTTTACATATTTTTCGATCCGCTTTTTGAGCATTTGGAAGCTTACAAGCCTGCATTCTTTGCCTTTTTTGACAAAATTATATCAAATTTTCGCAAAACCCTTGATTTTTCAATAAAAAAAAGAGTAAAATTTTTTGAAATTTAAATAAAGGAGGAAAAATGAAAAAATCAGATTTAGTAACAGTTGTCGCCCAAAAAACCTCTCTTAGCAAAAAAGATGTAAATGAAGTAATAGGCACAACAATTGAAGCAATTGAAGAAGCCTTAAAAAATGGGAAAAAAGTTAGTTTTATCGGATTTGGAAATTTCGAAACAGTTACAAGAGCTCCAAGAATTGCAAGAGTGCCCGGAACAGGAAAAGAAATTCAAATTCCAGAAACTAAAGCAGTTAAATTCAAAGTTGGTAAAAAATTAAAAGAATTAGTTAATTCTTAAGCCTTGATTTTTAAAAGGGAATAGATTATAATTTTATTCTCTTTTCTGCCGGCGTGGCGGAACTGGTAGACGCGCCGGACTCAAAATCCGGTGAGCCTAGCTCATGTGGGTTCAAGTCCCACCGCCGGCACCAAATAAGCAAAATTCCTCAAAATTTATATACTAGATATACTTAAATATCGTTTATTTATAATACATGGTATAATTAATAAGATTTTATTTCATCGATTTATTGCCGATAGACCTAATACTTTTTACCAATACCCCGGGCAAAAAAAAAGCCAAATTGCCTTATTAACTCTTGAAGCGAATTTCATACCTTAAAATGCAGATTCAAGCAATATTTTTTTATTTATTTGCAATAATATTTTTCAATTCTTTTATTTCGTTTTCTAATTTTTCAATATCATTTTTTGTTGCAATTCCAATCTCATTTAATTGTTTTTTGACTTCTTTGTTTATCATTGTTTGCACTTCGTTTATTTTATCCTGAGACTGCTCTTTGATTTCATTTATTAATTTCTGAGCTTCTTTTTCATTTAAATCCCCTCTTTTTTTTGCTTCATCAATTAATTCTTCGACTTTTTCTTTTGCTAAAAAAGCACTTCCTATTCCTACTTTTAAAAATTCTTCCAGTTTCATAGCTACTCCTTTTTTTATTATTGTATCATATTCAAATTATTTAATATTTTTTGTGCAATACTTTCTTCGTCAATACCTAAAAATTTTTCTACTTTTTTTATATCACCGTGAGGTATGAATTTATCTTCGTATTCAAAAGAAATAATGTTTTTATCAAGATTTTCTTTATTTGCAAATTCACATAGCATTTCCCCTATTCCACCCTTTTTTGCATTATCGCTGAAAATATACCATTTCTTAGCCTTAATAGATTTTAAAAGTTTTTTATCAAATGGTTTTGCAAATCTCAAATCGGTTAATCCGGCGTCAATTCCTTTTTCTTTTAAAATATTCAAAACTTTATATGCTTTTCCGACACCGTTTCCATAGCCTATTAACATAATTTTGTCATTATCTATCAGAATTTCCCCTTTTCCAAGTACAAAATCATTTGCTTCAAAAATATTTTCTCCAAGTTCGAATGCACCTCTTGGATATCTGAATGCTGATGGCGATTTATCAAATCTATAAGCAAATTCCACCGCTTTTTTGAGGGTTTTAAAATCTCTTGGAGCAAATAACACCATATTGGGTAAAATTCTTAAATATCCCACATCAAAAACTCCCTGATGAGTTTCTCCATCCGATCCTACTATTCCGGCTCTGTCTATTGCAAACCTAACAGGCAGATTTCCTATACATACGTCATGAATTACCTGATCATACGCTCTTTGCAAAAACGTAGAATAAATTGCAACAAACGGTATAAAACCCTCTTTTGCCATAGGAGCCATTGAAGTTACTGCATGCTGCTCGGCAATTCCCACATCCCAAAATCTGTCGGGAAACGCCTGCATAAGATTTTTCATACCTGTTCCGCTCGGCATTGCGGCAGTCACACCTACGATTTTTTCATCTTTTTTTGCAAGATTAAGTAAAGAATCGGAAAATACATTTGTAGCGCTTAATCCGGACGGTTTTAAAGGCTCACCGCTTTTAATATCAAAAGGAGCAACACCATGCCAGTGTTCATAATAGCCTTCGGCCTGCTTATAGCCTTTTCCTTTAACGGTTTTTGCATGGACAATAACAGGTTTTTTAAGCGTTTTTGCAATCTTAAGAGTATCGATAATTTCTTTGATATTATGTCCATCAATCGGGCCTATATATTCAAGTCCCATTTCTTCAAAAAAAATACCGTTTACGCTTAAAAATTCTTCCATTTTTTTAGCGGTAAATTTTATATCTTCCGGCATAAAATTCAATAATTTTTTAAATTTATTTTTAAAAGACTGATAATGTTTTTTCGCTTTTAATCTAGTCAAGTATTTACTTACGGCACCGATAGGTTTTCCTATACTCATTTCATTATCATTAAGTATAATGACTACCGGCAGTTTCAAATACCCAAGCTCATTTAAAGCCTCATATACCATACCCGCACTCATTGCACCATCACCGATCAATACAACGGGTATTCTGTTTTCATTTTTTAATTTTATCGCTTTGGCGGCGCCTACCGCAACAGAAATAGAGGTAGACGAATGACCTGCTATAAAATAATCATATTTACTTTCGCTGGGTTTTGTATATCCGCTAATTCCACCAAACTGTCTTAAAGTATTAAATTTTTTCCATCTCCCGGTCAAAAGTTTATGTGCATATGCCTGATGCGAAACATCAAATATGAACGGGTCTTTTTCCACATCAAAAACATAATGCATTCCTACAATTAAATCCACCGCACCAAGAGTTGAGCTTAAATGTCCACCGTATTTTGAAACAGTATCAAGAATTTTTTCTCTTATTTGCTGTGCCAAATCCTCCAATTCGCTAACAGACTTATTTTTTATATTTAAAATTTCATCGTTTTGCATTAATAACCTCCATTTTATTCTTTATTTTCTAAAACAGCTTTTTTTATAGAATTAAATCTTTCTCCAACTTGTGCGTCGATATTACCTAAATCGCTTATAATTACCACACCGCCTTCTTTTATAGCACTATCCGGAATAATATCTATATTTTTAAATTTGCCTTTTAAAAATTCTGCATCTTTTGGATTAACTTTTAATTTTATTTTAGACGCGTCTTTTATGTTTTCCATTAGACTTTTTGCCAAATTATAAGCGATTTCGCTGGATTCTTTTGAAATTTCTTTTTGAATTACCTCTTTTGCAATATCAAGTGCCACGGAACTTAATTCTTTTTCCACTGAAAGAATTTTTTCTTCAAACGTTTCGTTAATTTTATCTATTTTTTCAATCGATTTTTCTAGCAGATTAATTTTTTCTTTCATTTCTTCTTTACATTTATCTGTACCTTCTTTTAAACCTTTTTTATATCCACTTTCAAAAGCTTTGTCTTTTTCAATGTCCACTCTTTGTTTGCATTCAGCAAGCTGAGATTCAAATTTTTTTTCAATATTTGTAATATTTTTTGATAATTCTTCAATCTGCACCAATAATTTTTCAATAATTTTATTTTCTTCCACTTTTTGAGTGGGAGAATTGTCGTTTTCTTCTTTTTTTTCTTTGATTTTTTGAATATTGTCAGGTTTTTTCTCTTTTATTTCTTTAAATACATAAGGTTTAATAATATGCTCCTCACTTTTCCCGTCGTTTATTATTTTACTCAATTACTTCTTCCTCCGAACCAACTGACACTTTACCCTCTTCAGCAAGTTTTTGAATCACTTCAATAACTTTTCTTTGAGCCGCTTCTACTTCTTTTACTTTAACAGGTCCCAAAAATTGAATTTCCTCTTCAAACGCCGCCGCAGCCCTTTGGGACATATTGGAAAGAAATTTCTGTTTAAGCTCTTCAGGAGCGCCTTTTAAAGCTATCATTAAATTCTTTTTATCCACTTCTTTTAAAATTTCTCTTATTGCGGTATTGTCAAGTTTTAGAATATCTTCAAACGTAAACATTTTTTCTTTTATCTTTCCGGCAAGTTCAGTATCTATCTGTTCAATATGCTTAAGAGTTGATTTTGCCGCTTTTTGACCAAGCCTGTTAAAAATTTCGGCAACATACCTAACGCCTCCGATTTCAACTTTATATCCAGTAAGAGATTCCAGTTTTGTTTCAAGAATCGCACTGACTTTTTTAATAACCTGTGGTGAAATATCCCCTAAATTACTCATCCTCATCAATACTTCCGCTCTTAGTTCATCAGGAAAAAAACCAAGCGTTTCAGCGGCACTGCTTGGATCCATATGGGCTAAAATCAAAGCGATAGTCTGTGGATGTTCATTTACAATAAAATCTGCAAGCTGTTGAGGCTTGACTTTTTGTAAAAATCCAAAATTTTGTTTGTTTTGAAGCGATTTTGATAATTTATCCAATATTTTTTTAGCTTCTTCAGGACCTAAAGCTTTATAAAGAATTTCTCTTGCGTATTCCATCCCTCCACTGGCAATATACTGATTTGATTGAAATATTACATAAAATTCTTCCAAAACAGCTGCGGCAACAGCTTTATCTATTGTTTTTGAAGTGGCAATATATTTTGAAATTTCAGTAATGGCATCTACATTCATATAAGAAAAAATTTGAGCAGTTACATCTTCTCCAAGTTGAATTAACAATATAGCGATTTTTTCCGGCATTGATAATTCATCTAAAATTGCCTGTTGTTGCGGTGCTAATGCCATTGATCAACCTTTAACTTTGAGGATTTTCTTCTTTTATTAAATTTTCCAGTGCTTTTGCAATTTGCTCTGTATGCTCATCAACTAATTTTGTTATTCTTTCTAGTAAAACTTCATATTTTAATTCTTCTTCATCTACATTACCGGAAGTACCAAGCTGTTGTTCTACCTTTTCTTTTAATTCCTTTGCTTTATCATAAGTTGATTCAACTTCTTCTTCGTTTACTTCGATTTTATGATTCACCGGTTTTTCTTCCTCTATTTTTACTTCAAGCATTTTTTGAGTAAACGGCACAATTACTTTTTTGTAAAAAATTAATAATATTATTATTAAAAAAAGATATTTTAATATAGTTTTACCAGGGCCCAAATACAACGTTAAAGTATTCATAATTTTTCCTGTTTTAGATACTTGTTTTACCCCTGCGGATGCGAATTCGAAAGAAGTGACACTTACACTGTCCCCTCGTTTAGCATCAAAACCAACGGTATTTTTTACAAGATTCTGGATATTCGCAAGTTCTAGCTTATTAAGCGGAATATATTTAATTTTTCCGTTTTTATCTTTTTCATAATGTCCATCAACTACAACAGCAGCGGTTATTCTTTTAATTTTAGCCAAAGGCTCATTTATATTTTTGACAGTTGTGGAAATTTCATAATTTGTAGTTGTCTCACTTTTGTCGTATTTTTCATTTGGAGTATTTTTTTTAGTGCCCTGTACCGGACCTATATTGCTTACAGCGCCTGGAACTCCACCGACTTGTTTTGCATTATATCCTGTTTTACTCTCCTCTGTCGTTTGCTCACTTCTGACAACATTATCCGGAGAATAAACAGTGGATTTTGATTTAACCTTTGAAAAATCAATATCAATATTGACATTGGCGACAACTTTATCCCTGCCTCCGACAATCGGAGCCAAAATATTAATTATTTTATTCTCAAAAGATTTTTCTATTTGTTTTTTATAAAACATGTGAGTTTTCAATAATTCGTTATCCTGCGTCGATTGACTGTTTTCACCTAAAGGATTTCCGTATTGATCAACTATTTTTACATTTTCAAATGTAAGTCTAGGCACTGCTGCGGCAATTAAATATTTAATTCCCTGAATCTGATTCGGCGATAAAGTCATATTTTGCCTTAATTTGATCAAAACAGAAGCACTCGGAGGCACCTCTTTTGAAACAAAAACCGACTGTTTTGGAATCGCGATATTAACTTTTGATTCTTCAACTGCATCAATTGCATCAATTGTTTGCTCAAGCTCTCCCTCGAGTGCTCTTAAATATTTTATTTTTTCCTCAAAATCTGTTGCTCCAAATGAATTTTTATCAAAAAGTTCAAATCCTACGGTGCTTGATTTGGGAAGTCCTTTGGCGGCTACTTCCAGTCTTGTTTTTTGAACAATATTTTTAGGAACTTCTATAATCCCATTTTCAGGTATGGTATAAGGAATATTCTTTTTATCCAAATATTGAACTATTAACGCAGCATCCTGAGGTTTTAAATTTTCAAACAGTATTGAATAACCGTTTTTCATTTTATTACCTGATGTATTAAATACAACTAAAAAAGAAATAACGGCTATAACTGCAATTACACTCCCGATAATTACATATTTTTGCTTTTTGTTTAAATGATTAAAAAAATTTATTATTTGCCCGAATAAAGCTTCAAAATTCAATTAATTTCCCCTAATATTTTTAATACTTTATCATTCTCTTTTTGCTTGCCTATTGTAATTCTTATAGCATCAAAACCATAACTAGCCATATCTCTTACAATTATACCTTTTTTTAATAATTCATTGGCAATTTTTGTAGAATTTTTTACATAAAAAACAATAAAATTGGTATAACTTTTTATATATTTTAGTTTTTTTTCATTCGCAAAATCAACATATTTTTTCATTTCTTCAAAATTATTTTTTATACCCATTTCCGCCCAATCCTGATCATTAAGTGCATTTACAGCGGCAACAAGCGATAATGTGGTAATATTAAAAGGAGGCCTTAGTTTATGAAGATTTTTTATAATATATTCATTAGATATACCATACCCCACCCTCATTCCGCCAAGACCGTAAACCTTGGAAAAAGTTCCTGCATATAAAACATTGCTGTATTTTAAAATATCTTTTGGGTTTATCTGTTTGTTTTTGTCTTTAAATGCTGCAAATTCCTGATATGCCCCGTCAACAATAATTAACGTATTTTTATCTATTTTTTCTATAAATTCATAAACTTTTTCATTGTCAAGACATCCGCCCAAAGGGTTATTGGGAATACAAAGAAAAATAATTTCAGGTTTTTGCTCTTTGTAAATTTGATAAAATTCTTCCAAATTATGCTCTTTTGAAGGTGTTTTTAAAATTTTAGCACCGACCTGACGGGAATAAATTTCATACATTGCAAACGTAATACCAGCCATTAAAACTTTTTTCGGCTCAATTGCATGAATGGCAAATTCTAATATTTGATCACTTCCCGCGCCTATTATTATATTTTCAGGCAAAATATCATAAATAGATGAAAGTTTTTCTTTTAATTCATAATAACTGTCATCAGGATATCTGTGCATCAAATGAGCATTTTTTTTAACAACCTCTATTACTTTTGGCGAAGGACCGTAAGGATTTTCATTACTGGCAAGTTTAATTATCTCCTCCGGTTTAATTCCGTATTCCCTCACAACAAGTTCAATAGGCTTTCCCCCTTCATATGTTTTTAAATTTTTTAATTTTTTAAACATTTTAATCCTTTTTTTAGCTTAATTAACATTCCCTTAAATAACTGCCAAGCCATATCATTTTTTCTTTTTTAATAATTTCCTGAATATCTTTATTTTCTATATGACCTTCAAAATCTATATAAAACCATGTGTTAAACGTATCGTCTTTATTCGGTCTGCTTTCTATTTTCAAAAGATTTATATTTTTATCTTTAAAATTTTTAAGAAGTTCAAACAACGCTCCTGTTTTATGCGGTGTTTTGGCTATTACACTCGTTTTGTCGTTACCGCTTTTATTTGTTTTAAAATCACTTATTATGATAAACCTTGTTTTATTGGCAAGATTATCTTCAATTGTTTCAAAAAGTAACGGAACATTGTTTAATTTTGCAGCAATTTTTGAACAAATTGCTCCGCTTAACTCGTCTTTACCGGCAAGTTCAGCCGCTTTTGCGGTAGATTCGGTAGGAATAAATTCAATATCCAGTAAATTATGGGTTTCAAGAAAATTCAGACACTGCTTATACCCCTGCGGATGTGAATAAATTCTTTTTATTTTTGTAACACTGTCCTGAAGTGAAACAAACGAATGATGTATATCCATACAAATTTCAGCCACTATTTTAACATTATATTTTTTTAGACTGTCAAGAGTGATGCCGACCACCCCTTCGGTATTGTTTTCAATAGGCACCACTCCGTATTTTGCTTCTTTATTGTTCACAGCTTTAAAAACAGCTTCAACGTTCAAAAGCGGCAAATATTTGGCATTTGCTCCGAACTTAGCCTCGGCGGCCTGATGGGTATATGTTCCTACAGGGCCCAAAAAGGCTATTCTTTCTTTTCTTTCAAGTGCCCTGCTAATAGCAAAGATTTCCAAAAAAATGGCTTCGATTTCTTCTTTGTTGCAAATACCTTTTTGTTTACGGGATATTTCAGTCAGTCTTTCAATTATTTCTTTTTCCCTTGCAGGCCTGTAAACGGGGGCATCGGTATTATTTTTAACATCTCCCACTTTTTTTACAATTTCCATTCTTTTATTAAGTAAATTCAATATTTTATTATCAATATTATCAATTTGTTCCCTTAAATTTTTCAATTTATTTTCTAATGTTTCATTTTTCATTCATCTCTCCGTTTTTAAAATCTATTTTACTTTTTACCCCCGTTAAATTAAGTAATCAATTTCGCAGGCTATCAAATCCTCAAATGTTTCCCTTCTTCTTATAATGTTCTCTTTTCCGTCAGATAACGCTATTTCAGCGGCTCTGGGCCTTGTGTTATAATTGCTGCTCATACTAAACCCATATGCCCCGGCACTGTGGATAACAACCAAATCTCCCGGATTAGTTTCCGGAAATTCAATACTTTTTGCAAAAAAATCACCGCTTTCGCATATGGGGCCTACAATATTAGCTTTTGAAATTTTAGGATTTTTAACACTGCTTAAAGCCTCAACTTTATGATAGACTTTATATAAACTGGGTCTTATTAAATCATTCATAGCACCGTCAACAATTACAAATCTTTTATCCCCGTTTATTTTTTCATATAAAACTTTCGTTATAAAATACCCGCCGTTTCCCACTAGAAATCTTCCGGGTTCACAAATTACACTCACATCAAGTCCGCTTAAAGTGTCAAGAATGGCCTGGGCATAATCATACGGCTTAATTAATGTTTCATCTTTATATTTAATTCCAAGCCCACCGCCTACATCAAAAAATCTGATATCAATATTTATGGCTTTTAAACTTTTTACCAAATCGGCAACAATTTTACTTGCTTCTTTTATCGGTTCCAATTTTGTAAGCTGACTTCCTATATGAAAATGAATACCTATTGGATTCAGATTCTTTGATTTTTTGGCATAAATATACATTTTTTTCGCACTTTCTATATCTACACCAAATTTATTTTCGTGAAGACCCGTTGAAATATACGGATGTGTTTTCGGATCTATATTCGGATTTACCCTTATGCTTATCCTTGAAATTTTTCCCAATGTTTTTGCTATTTTCTCAACCCTTAAAAGCTCGGCCTCGCTTTCTATATTTATCATTAAAATATCTCTTTGAAGCGCTTCTTTTATTTCTTCATCTTTTTTCCCTACACCGCTGAAAATTATTTTATATTTGTCGATACCGGCCAAGAAAGCTCTTTTAACCTCGCCTATACTGACACAATCGGCCCCGCTCCCAAGAGATGCGAAATGTTTGATGACAGAAAGATTCGAATTCGCTTTTATAGCATATGCTATAATACTTTTTCTGGCTTTAAAAGCGGTTTTTAATTTTTCATACTGATCACTAAAAAAATCGAAATCATATACATATAAAGGCGTATTATATTTTTTTACCAATTTGTCAAATTGCATTATTTCTCCTTAAAGCTATAAAATTATAAATTAACAATACAAAAAACGGGACACCTAACACCCAATAGGCCAGATTGCCCTGTTTTGCAAATCTATACAGTAAAACCATAACTCCCCATACCAATACCGATATTGCAATAGATTTTATCATAAATAACGTAATATTTGAAATTCTCATATGTATCGGAGCCGTTAAAAACAAGTAACTCATAAGCAGCAAAACAGTAAAAGGCGTAAATATTTTAAAAAAAACAATTGAAAGTATTTTATTTATATTAATATTTCTAAAATATCTTATTGTAAGATAAGCATCATAAAGAGAAATATCTCTTAATTTCTGCAAATTCGAAAGAATTTTAGGCTTAAAATTTTTAAGAAAAAATAGTCTCTCTGTCACTTTTTCCCATTTTTTTTCATTTAAATACATAATCTCGGCATTTTTTGAAAACCACATATTATTACTAAATATTGCTTTTTTAGCATAAATGATTTTTTTTATTTGCTTATTTTTTATATAAAAAACATTAATATCATATGCAATTTTTAAAATAGGATTTAATTTTTTTATATAAATTACATT
>CAYPHV010000001.1:13088-84648 GCA_964410645.1 uncultured Nautiliales bacterium | reverse complement strand
GTCTTGTTTATAGGCTGTTCTTCCAAAAACGAAGAATTAAATAAAAATGTTGCCTGCCAGATAGAAAATCAAAAGGCACCTTCGTGGATTTGCACCGGAGGGAATGTAAAAGAATATATCACAGGCGTTGGAAGTGCCCAGGTAACTCCCCTTGGATTCAGTTTTCAAAAAACAGAGGCTATGGATGCGGCAAGGGATGCGATTTCAAGAGTTGTTGAAGTTAAAGTAAAAAATCTTTTTAAAAGATATGAGCTAGTAACCGGGTCTAAAAATGCAGTTTCTGAAAAAGTAGTGGAAAATATTTCAAAACAGCTTTCGGATACAACATTAAGAGACAGTCATATTCTTACAACATGGCAATCTAAAAAAGGGACACTATTTGTATTGGCGGGTGTTCCTAGAGGTGAGCTTAAAACTGCGTTAATAAACAATCCGGATTCAAAAAATATCATTAGTGAAAAGAACGATGCCAAAAATGCTCAAAAAGAGCTGGACAGATTGATTGAAGAGGACTTTGGAAAATAATATTCAAATAAATTTTCCAATTTCTTTTTACATTCGAGGTAGGCAAACTGCTTTGCGGTGTTTATATTGTTTATTGACTGGCCTGAACAGCGAATATTAAATGTTCGGATATTTTTGTTATTTTTAAATTGCAGTGTTAAATTCATCGAAACTATTTTATGCTTTGCGATAACCGATTTATTGATTTTATTTGTTAAAAAAATATTAATATCGGAATGTTCTAAGGTTTGAAAATAATTTTGCAGTATTTGGTTTAAGACTTTATTTAAATTTTTGTCCTGTCCTTTTATGGAAATTTTTACGGAATTATATTTATTGATCAAATTTTTTCTTATTTTTTTTAATTGATTTAATTTTGATCTGCATATCGGATAAACAAGGTTTGCAATTGTAAGATTTTCTATATCTTTATTTAATGTTTTTAAATAATCTTTTATGCTAAATATAAATTCAAGATTATTATTGTATGCGATTTGCGGTATTTGAACCAAACTGCACATAAATTTGGCATTTTTTATTCTGTTGATTGAGAGTAAAATATAATATTTGTCTGTTTTTTTCATTTTTAATATTCGATAATTGTTAAATTCAATGGGTTTTGTAGAGGCGTTTATAATATAAGAGGTAATATCCGTATATATAGTTTTGTTTTGGGTTTTATACTGTGATTTTTGAGCATTGAAATTTGATTGTATTTTAATATAAATTTTGCCTGATATATTGCTTAATGCATCTTTTACTGCGTCTTTTTGTGTTTTTCCCTCTCCCGAAGCATAAAAAAACGTATTATTGCTTTGATGCGTTTTTAAATACCATTTGGGGATATCCGGTTTAGTGCCGCATCCTGCCAGTAAAAATAAAAATGAAAATATCAGATATCTCATCTAAAAATATCCCAAAAACTGTGTTTGTAATTCATTTTTACATAATCTCCTATGTGTAAAGGTTTTGTTAATTTTTTTACAATTATCCAGGAATCGTTTTCGTGTACTATATTGCTGATTATTCCTTCTCCAATTTTGATTTCTTCAATTTTCGGTGTATTGAAAAAATCTGTTTTTTTTCGTGTATAAATATATACCCTTTCCTCTTTTTTCGCTCCGTTTTTGCTTCCGAGTGTTGTATGGATGATATAATTTCCGTTTTTTCTAATTTCGAAAATAAATCCTTTGGGAGAAAAAAATCTAAAAATTTTGTCTTTTTTTGCATCGATGGAATTTATTATGGCATTTGTAATTATGTAATTTCTGTAGTTCTGATAATCGCTGCTGGTTGTTGATTCGCAGTCATTTAAATATATTATTTTTTTTATTTCATAAGGTATAACGGAATAAATTTGAATAAATCCGTCAATACACCCTGTATATTTGAAATATCCTGGGATTTTATGAATTTTTCCTTTTTTGTCTTTATAATATTCTGGCGGGATATATTTATTGTTATATGTAGTGGAAGTAATTTTAATGAATAAAATGTAATCCGCTTGATTTAAGTTGCTGCCGTTTAGTTTTGCTTGTTCGGCAAGCTTTATTTCGTCCTTGACACTGTCGTGTCTGTCTAAAATATTTACCAGTTTGGAATTGCTTAAATATAAAGAAAGCCGGTTTTTGGCATAGCTGTAATCGGTGTTTTTGGAATATATAATAATATTGGGTTTAAAGTTTATTTCCCGTTTTGTAGGTAAAATCTGTGCTTTTGGAGCGGGAGCGGGATTATATTCATCAGGGTTTATTTTGAGTGAACATCCAGTGATAAAAAAAGTAAAAATAATTATAAAGAATTTATACATTGTTTAAACTTTTCCCCTCTTTGTTTATAATTTTTGAACTGATCCAAACTTGCACACGCGGGACTTAGCAGGGCGATTTCATCTTCTTTTAAATATTTGTCAATCAGATAAACAGCTTTGTCCAACAGTTTTGAGTCTTCATAATCTATATTGAATTTTCCGGCAAGACGGATAAAATTATCTCTTTTTTTGCCTATAATATAAAGTTTGATGTTTAAATTCTTCATATATTCGAATAATTCTTCAAAATGCTGGGCTTTATCGTCTCCTCCTATAATTAAATGTATTTTTTTATTTTTGTATCTTTTCAGCGCATTAAAAGCGGCGTCTATATTTGTTGCTTTGGAATCGTCAATCCAGATTCTGTTTCGTTTATCTTTTAATTCTTCAAGCTTATGCGGGTCTATGGCGAAGTTTTTTAGAGATGTGTCTTTGAATGTCAGAATTTTTAAAACGGCTTTTGCCAATATTTCATCCAATAAAAAAGGAGGGTTGAAATTTGTTGTTTTTATGCCAAAATATTTTATTAAATCTTTTTCGTTTTCATAAAGAATTTTAAAAGCGTCTGTTTTGATATCCAGATTTTTTGGCATAATAACTATATCTCTTTTGCTCATTCTTTTAACTGGTGATAACTTTGCTTTTTTATATGATTCAAAATTTCCATGCCATGAAATGTGGTCTTCTTCAATAGGAAGTATTACAAAAATATTTGGCTTTGCATATTTTGTGTAATACAGTTGAAAAGAACTGACTTCAATAATCCATTTTTTGTTTTTATCGAGTTTTCCAAGCGGTATTCCTATATTTCCGCCGATTTCGCCTGTTTTTAAAAGATAATGAATCATTTCAGTGGTAGTGGTTTTACCGTTTGTGCCTGTAATCCATATTTGAAAAATATCGGGATTATAATAATAATCGAGTTCGCTTATTAAATGTTTAGCCGACTTGATCAAAGGATGCCCGGGCGGAATTCCAGGAGAGGTTATTTCAAGCTGTGATTTTTCCGGGTTAAAAAGAGATGCAGGCAAAAGTTTGTTGCCATATTTGTCAAAACCCGATTGAATGAATTTGTCATCATAAATGTGCCAGTTTCCTGTTTTTGCTATTTCTTTTGTTGTAATTCCGTAACCAAAAAGGCTTTTGTTCATTGTCTTTTCCCGCTTTTTGTTTTATTTAAAAAATTGCATGGCTTTGTTTAAAGCGTTTCCAAATTCACTGGATAATTTTATATTAAAAAAAGCTATTTTTTTCTTTTCAGGCGAAATATTAACAAATTTGATATTTCCGTGATATTTCTTTTTAATATTTTCTTTTAATGTTATTAAATTAGAAATTTTGTCTACCAAAATTCCTTTTACCTGGTTTGCTATATATACTTTTCCGTCGGCATATTTTTTAACTGTATTAACAGGGATATTTCTGTCTTTGCTTACTGTTTTTATAAAATTTTCATATGTAGGCAGCAATAAATGATTAATTAAATATTTTTTATCCTGCGGTGAAAATTTTTTGAAAAACGAAACAGGTTCTTTGTATTTTCCCATAGTTAAGGAATCTTCACTTACGCCTATTTTGTCAGCCAGTTTTTTAAGCACAAAATGGGGCATAATAACGCCTATACTGCCCACAACCGCATTTTTATTCGCGATAATAGGTTTTATGGCGCTTATTATATAATATCCTCCGCTTGCCGCCATACTTTCCACATATACGTTTACTTTTTTAATTTTATTAATATATCTCAAATATGCGTTGAACTCATCGCTTGCGCTGGGGCTTCCGCCGGGTGTATTGAAAATAAGCAGATACTCTTTGCAGTGTTTGTCTTTTTTTAATTTGTTCATAGTGTTTGTAAGTGCGTTTATATAAGCAACAGTAATTGTTTTATTGATATTTATAACAGCGATATACGGTTTTGTGACAGCTGTTTTTGGCAAAACGGTTTTTTTAAAAACGATTAGCAGAGCTAAAATTTCAGCCAGTACCAGCAACATTACACCAAAAAGAACTATTTTTTCTTTCAAAGCTTTTAATTTATACACTTTGATTTCGCTTTTTAATCTTTCATTATCCATTTTTATCTCTTCCATTAAGTTCCTTTATCTTATTTTTATGCTTAAAATTGCTATCATATTCATAATAAATGCGATAATCCAGAATCTTATTGTAACTTTATTTTCTATCCATCCGAGTTTTTCAAAATGATGATGAACGGGCGCCATTAAAAACATTCTTTTGCCTGTTGTTTTGAAAGAACTTACCTGTAATATTACAGAAAAAGTTTCCATTATAAAAATAAATCCTATAAAAAACAGTGAAATTTCATTTTTTGTAATAATAGCCAAGAAAGCGATTACGGCTCCTATACTTAAACTTCCGCTATCCCCCATAAAAACTTCCGCAGGATTTGCATTGTACCACAAAAAGCCCAAAAGAGACCCCATTAAAGCAGCCGCCACAACTACAACTTCCCCGATGCCGAATTCATACGGTAAAAACAGATATCTGCTGAAAATCGCATTTCCCATTAAATATAAAAAAATACTTAATGTAAAAAGAGCTAAAATACCCGGCATTGTAGCCAGTCCGTCCAGTCCGTCCGTAAGATTTACGGCATTGCTCATACCCACTGTTACAAATGTCCAAAAAAACGGTGCAAAAAAATACATATTAAATAACGGATGTTTATAAAAAGGGATGTAAAAATTTGTATCAAAATGATGAAAATACAAAATAAACGAAACAATTAAACCCATAATTGTCTGCAATATAAATTTTTGTTTTGGTCTAAGCCCCGCATGATTGTCTTTTTTCAATATTTTGCCCATATCATCTATCATCCCGATACACATAAATAAAATAGACGTAATAATACTCAGTATAACGTAAAAATTTAATTTAGCGGTTATTAATGCTGAAAAAATTGTGCTTAATATAAAAATTACGCCTCCCATTGTCGGAGTTTTACTTTTGATTTGATGATTTTTAGGTGCTAAATCATATATCGGTTGGGTAATTTTTCCTTTTGCCCAGTTTATGAATTTCGGGAGTATATATAATGTTAAGAAAAATGCCAGGAAAAAAGCGATAATTGAGCGTACTGAAATATAATGAAATAAATTAATTCCATAGTGATAATATAAAAAATATAACATTTAATGCCTTTTTTAGATAAAATTGTATCAAAAAAGGAATGAAATGACGTTTAAAGGTAAAAATGCGTTAATAACGGGTGCCAGTAGAGGAATTGGTGCTGAAATTGCAAGATTTTTGGCGAAAAACGGTGTAAAAGTATGGATTAATTACAAAAGCAGCGCGTCTCTTGCGGATAAATTAAAAGAAGAAATTGAAAATGCGGGCGGAAGCGCTGCTGTCATCGGATTTGACGCAAGTTGCGAAGAGGCTTTTATAGACGCCGTCAAAACTGTAATAGACAGTGACGGGGAGCTTGGTTATTTGGTAAATAATGCAGGAATTACAAATGACAAACTTGCTATGAGAATGAGCGTAGATGATTTTAAAAAAGTTATTGATGCCAATTTGGTATCCGCTTTTGTGGGATGCAGAGAATCTTTGAAAGTGATGGGCAAAAAAAGATTCGGTGCTGTGGTAAATGTGGCGAGCATAGTAGCAGAAAGTGGAAATATGGGGCAGGCAAATTATGTTGCAAGTAAAGGCGGGATAATTTCTATGACAAAAACATTTGCTATTGAAGGCGCTGCGAGAAATATCAGATTTAACAGTGTGGCCCCGGGTTTTATTAATACGGATATGACAAAAAATTTACCGGAAAAAGTAAAAAATGAATTAATTGCAAAAATACCTTTGAAAAGATTGGCCGAACCGCGGGAAGTGGCAGCGGCAGTAGCGTTTTTATTGAGTGATGAAGCAAGTTATATTACAGGAGAAACATTAAAAATAAATGGCGGTATGTATATGTGATTTGCAAGAAATAAAAAAATTTTGATAAAATGTTAAAATAAAAACAAAAGGAGAAATAATGGCATTATATGATGAAGTAAAAGAAGTAATAGTTGAGCAATTAAACGTAAGTCCCGATGAGGTAAAACCTGAAGCCAAATTTGTAGAAGATTTAGGTGCAGACAGTTTAGACGTTGTTGAAATGATTATGGCTTTGGAAGAAAAATTTGAAATTGAAATTCCTGACAGTGAAGCTGAAAAAATTCAAACCGTTCAAGACGTTGTAGATTATATAGAAAAAGCTAAAAAAGCGTAATTTTTCCCCTTTGAGGGGTAATTAAAGTATATAGAGTATGCTTTAATTACTTCTTAAAAAAAAGGAAATCAATGAGAATTGTTGTAACCGGTATCGGAATGATAAATGCAGTTGGACTAAATAAAGATGAAAGTTTTCAAAATATAATTGATGGAAAAACCGGAGTTGGCAGAATTACACATTTTGACCCGGAAAATTTTGCTTCTCAGGTAGGGGGAGAGGTTAAAGGATTTGATCCTAAAACTGTAATGAATCCCAAGGATGTTAAAAAAGCCGACAGATTTATTCAATTTGGATTGGCTGCCGCAAAAGAAGCGATGAATGACAGTGGTTTGAGTGACTATAATTCAGATACATTCGGTGTTAGCGTTGCAAGCGGAATAGGAGGGCTTCCTGTTATAGAAAAAGCCAGTATTATTGTACAGACAAGAGGTCCCAGGAGGATTTCTCCGTTTTTCATTCCCGGGGCACTTGTTAATATGCTCGGAGGATTTGTTTCCATCGAATATAAATTAAAAGGTCCCAATTTGGCAAATGTTACCGCATGTGCGTCTGGAACTCATGCTATAACCCAGGCGGTTAAAACTATGAAAGTGGGAATGGCCGATAAAATGATGGTAGTCGCAGGGGAAGCCTGTATATGTCCTGTAGGAGTAGGCGGTTTTTCTGCTATGAAAGCTCTTTCAAGAAGAAATGACGAACCTGAAAAATCATCCCGTCCTTTTGATGCCAAAAGAGACGGTTTTGTAATGGGTGAAGGCGGAGCATGTCTTATACTTGAAAAATATGAAGATGCCCTAAACAGAGGTGCTAAAATTTATGGAGAAATTACAGGTATTGGCGAAAGTGCGGATGCAAATCATATAACAACTCCGGCTCCTGGCGGAGAGGGCGCTTTTAGAGCTATGAAAATGGCTTATGAAATGGCCGGAAAACCTAAAATTGATTATATAAATGCACATGGAACATCAACAAAATATAATGATCTTTATGAAACGATGGCTATAAAAAATTTATTCGGAGGAAAAGAAAAATGTCCTCCTGTAAGTTCCACAAAAGGTGCAACGGGGCATTGTTTAGGAGCTGCGGGAACAATTGAAGCTGTTATTGTATTAATGGCAATGGAAAAAAATATTTTGCCTCCTACCATTAATTATGAAGAGGCGGATCCGGAATGCGATTTGGATTATATTCCAAATATTGCGAGAAAAGCTGAAATTAATGTGGCTATGAGTAATTCTTTCGGATTTGGCGGAACCAATGGAGTGGTAATCTTTAAAAAAGTAAAATAAAGGGTTATATTTTGGCAGTACTTGATTTTGAAAAAAAAATAGAAGAGCTGAGAGAAGAAATTGATCTGGCAAAAATCAAAGGTGATATACATGCGGTTGAAGAATTTGAAAAAGAATTAAAAAAAGAAATTAAAAAAACTTTTAAAAATTTAACCCCTTATCAGAAGCTTCTTCTTGCCCGTCATCCTGACAGACCTCATTCAACTGATATAATTGAGAGAATAATGGATGAAAAATATGAGATTCACGGAGATAGAGAATTTAGTGATGATTTTGCGATAATATGTTATATAGGCGTGATTAATAATGAAAAATGTATGGTTATCGGTGAAGAAAAAGGAAGAAATACTAAAGAAAAAATAAAAAGAAATTTTGGTATGCCTCATCCCGAAGGTTATAGAAAGGCTCTTAGAGTGGCAAAATTAGCTGAAAAATTTGATTTGCCGGTTCTTTTTTTAATAGATACTCCTGGGGCATATCCGGGAATTGGGGCAGAAGAAAGAGGCCAGAGTGGAGCAATTGCCAACAATCTTTTTGAATTTTCACGTATTAAGATTCCTACTGTCAGTATAGTTATTGGAGAAGGCGGAAGCGGCGGAGCATTGGCTATAGGCGTAGCGGATAAATTTGCTATGCTTAAATATTCGGTATTTAGTGTAATATCTCCAGAAGGGTGTGCAAGTATTTTATGGGGAGACAGTTCAAAAGCACAAACTGCGACAAAAACTTTGAAAATTTCAGCGGAAGAACTTAAAAAACTGAATCTTATAGACGATATTGTCGATGAACCGATAGAAGGCGCGCATAGAAATTATGATTTGATAGCTGAGAATATAAAAAAATATTTTTTGAATCAAATAAAACAACTTAAAAACTTAGATAAAGAAGAGCTTATTCAAAAAAGATTTGAGAAATATTTAAACTACGGTTCTTTTGAAACATCAGGTAAATAACAATAAAAATAAGGATTAAAAAATGAAAAAATTAATATTAGGTATTTTAACTTTCGGTTTTTTATTTGCCAATAACATTAATTTGCAAATATCAAATTCAACTGTAGCTATCGGCGGAGAAACCGGAATAACAGACAATAATATAAAAGCAAGGGCACAGTTTATATATAATGATAACTCTAATAAGCATAATTTTTTCCTGGCAGGTGTTAAAGCTGAAGGAAATTTAATAGGTATGGAATATCACAATATAAAATTTTCCTTGATAGTAGATGCAACTCATATTAAAAATAATACTGCTATACCTGCTGGAATAGGGATATTTACATATTTGCCCAATATTTCTCTGCCGGTATTTGTAAAAGCAGAAGCGGAATATGCTCCAAAAATATTAAGTTTCGACGATGCAGACAGATTTAGCAGAATAGATACACAAATTGGATATTTTCCAATTGATAATGCTCGAATTTTTCTTGGTTATAGAAGTATAAGTTTTAGCCATAGTTAT
Organism: uncultured Nautiliales bacterium; assembly: GCA_964410645.1. GTDB lineage: Bacteria > Campylobacterota > Campylobacteria > Campylobacterales > Nautiliaceae > JALTBU01. Next base: position 75,341 of record CAYPHV010000001.1, on the reverse strand, counting down.
AACAGTTGTATTTATGCAGGGTTAGGCTACTCTTTTTAAGAAGAGGATTAATTTCCTCTTCTGTATCCTAAACCTCTGCCAATATTTCTTCTACATCCTAAACCTCTACCACATCCTAAACCTCTGCCAATATTTCTTCTGTATCCTAAACCTCTGCCACTGCCTAAACCTTGTCCTCTACCATATGCATAGTCTCTGTCGTATTCATAATCTCTGTCGTATCCGACTCTTCTGTTGTATCCGTAATCTCTGTTATTATATTCTTTTTCAAAATTTCTCATATCTTCCTCCTTAATTTGTTTTAATGCTGTTTCGATATTTTTTTCATCTGTTGCAAAAGGCATAATGCCTTCATATTCTAAGTTTCTGTCCATTCCTTCTCCAAATTCATCAGCTACGAAAACATTTACACCGGCTTTAGCCAAAAGAGGCGGTATTATAGTTCCGGTTTCAAGGCCTCTTTGATGTTCTACTGTACCTTTGAGGTTTATGTGCTCTTCTTTTATTTTTTGTATTATAGGATTATCAATATAAAGTTTTTCATTTGTATCGGTATCTATTATCAAAAATCCCTTTGCAAGTCCTATATGGCTTGCAATTGTTTGTTGATTATTACTTGGAAATGCTACTTTCATTTTATTCTCCTTAAAGATTTTCTATTTCTATTACTTTACCCTCAATCAGAGCTTCGGCAATTTTTTTTCTAGCACTGTTTAAAATTCTGCTGAATGTAGAACGCGAAATTTCCATTTTACTTGCCGCTTCTTCTTGATAAAGGCTTTCATAATCTGCAAGTCTAATAGCTTCCATTTCTTCAGATAAAAGGGTAGTTCCTTCAATTTCATTTACAGATTTTTCGCAAGGTTTAAAATAATTGTGATGAAATTTTCCCCTAATTCTTCTTCTTACACATCTTGGCATCTATAAATCCTTTTGAACATATGCTCAATTAGAATTATAATACTTTTTTGAACATATGTCAATAAAATAATATTATTTTTTAAGTTATTTTATTAAAATATTTTAATGTTAAAATAATAAAGAATAATTTCGGCAAAAATTCCGCCCAAAAAAATCCATAAAATATTAATTTTAAAAAATCTGACTAAAACAAAAGCCCCTGTTGCCCATATAAAAGCCGCGTTTGAAATTAACGCTACTTTTGAAAGACTCAGTAAAACATAAAAAAGCATTCCGCTAAATCCCGCAAGTAGGGCAGTTAACATATTTTGAATAATACTTAAATGTTTTATTTTTATATATATTTCGCTCATAAGGAGTGTGTAAAAAAATGAAGGATAAAACATACCGATTGTTCCTACTATACTCCCAACAATTCCGGCTACTTTGTATCCTATAAATGTAGCGGTAATTAAAAAAGGCCCAGGTGTAATAGTCCCAAAGGCAATGCCGTCAGTAAATTCGTTTAAAGTCAGCCAGTGATGATTAAATACCGCCACCTGTTCCAAAAGAGGAATAATACTCATTCCGTTTCCAAAAGCAAAAGCACCTATTTTAAACATTCCAAAAAGCAGTTCTCCAAGAGTGTTTTTAAAAAATATTCCACTGAAAAAAAGTAATAAAAAAATAATTCCACTAGCCATAAGTCCAAATATTTTATTTTTTAATTTGCCTGGAATTTGGATATTTTCTTTTTCTTTTACTTTTTTTTTCATAAAAATTATTCCGTAAATCATAGCAACTAAAATGGCAATAAAAGCGTCTATTTTATAAATCATCATTAAAAATACAACAGCTGAAATAATAGCCGTTTTTTTATTGTTTATATATTTTTTAGCGAAATTTAATGATATATGAAGGATTATTCCTATAACCATAGATTCTATTACTATAAAAATAGGATGTATCCATGGCAATTTTCCATAATGAAAATATAAAAAGGAGAGTATTGTCATTAAAAGATATGACGGTAAAATAAACATAAATGTAGCAATACTGGCGCCTAAAAATCCTTTAATCCTGTATGCTATATATGTGGCCAGGTTAAGTATAAAAGGCCCAGGGTAAAGTTCTACCATAGCCAGACCTTCTTCCACTTCTTTTTCGCTTAGCCATCCTTTTTTTATAACAAGTGCTTTTATTTGTTCAAGCATAGCCATGCTGTATGCCGTAAGGCCTATAACAAAATATGCCCATGAAAGCTGAAAAATTGTAGGTGTTTTATTTTCTGTTTTCATATTTCATCCGCAATGTCGTCTATATGCTCATGTTTTGTGTATTTCATATGATAATATCCTGCTATAAGTGCTAATATAAAAGATAAAGCAATAAAATATAAAAAATTAAACATCATATACGCATAATAATCAATTAAGCCAAAAATAGCAACAAAAAGAGTAAAATATATAAGTATCAGTTTTATATATCTTTTTGTTTTAAATTTATGTTTATTTATTTTATTGTGCATTTTTTAGCTCTAAGCTCCTTAATATGTTCAACTTTTTTTATTAATTCATTAATCATATCATATTCTTGGGATTTTGTATCTTTTTCTTTTTGTAAATGTTTTCTTCTTTTTTTTAAAATATCGAGCCATTCGTCTATTATTGTATCAGGAATATCACAGCTTTCAGCATTTTTTTCTTCTTTTTCAACAATCCAGTCGGCTATTTTATCTAAGATTCTGTGCATTTTCTCTCCTTAAATTAAATGATAAAATTTTAATATAGAATAAATAATTTTTATATCAAGTAAAATTAAAATAACCGCAATTAATTTTTTTACTTGTGCCGGGGTTAAGCGGTAATGCATTATTCTATTGCCCAAATATCCGCCGAGTATTGCGGCAATACTGACATTTAAAAGCATAAGCCAGTCTATATGGGTAAAACTTATATATGTTAAAAATCCGCTGAATGTTGAAAAAGGAAGTACAAAACTTACCATATAAGCTGAAACTTTAGCATCGAATCCGAGTAAAATCAAAGCCGGTAGAATTAAACCTCCGCCTCCAACTCCTATAAGACCGGATAAATATCCGACACTTCCTCCGATTACCATCATTATCCAGGTTTTTGTATAAATAAATTTAGCTTCTCTTTTTTTATAAAGCATTAATAAAACAGCTATTATTATAAATATACTTAAAAGTATTTTGACATAAATAGGTGGAATAAATTTACTTGAATATGCTCCCAGAGGAGTTGCTATTAAAAGTGAAACTGCAAGAGGAAGGGTAGCTTTTATATCAAGAACACCTCTAAAAAAATTCATAACACTTACTGTAATCATGCTCATAGAATTAATAAAAAGTCCAAAAGCTTTTGCCACGTTTAGAGGTGCTCCCATCATATTAAATAATGGAACTAACACTATAGCGCTTCCAACTCCTCCCATTGCAAAAAGAGTGGAGAAAATAAAAGTGGCAAAAAAATATATTATATAAGTTTCCATTTAATTCCTTTGTTTTAAAGCTTTTCAAAAATGTTTCTTATTGCTTCTGCTTGAATAAGTCCTTCAAAAAGTATTTTTCCGTTCATCTTAACACAAGGGTCTTTTCCGCATCCTTCTTCTATTGCTTTTAGTGTATTGTGGTTATAAAAAACCTGAAGTCTTAGCGGTAAATGTTTTAGGCTACACATTATTCTTTTTGAAATTTTAAGACTTTCTATATTGCTGCCGTAAATATGTAAAATAAAAAGAGGCCATTCTTTATTGGCCTTATGTAATATTTCTCCGTTTTCAAGAGGATAACAGGCTTCAAACATTAATCTACCTTAAGTTCTTTCGCTTTTCCACCTTTGTAAGCTTTCATAATTTCAAGCAGTCCTTCTACCAAATATTTGGCATTAAACCCGTTTTCTTTTAGAAAAGCAGCTGCAAATGAACTTCTTCCGTTTCCGGGACAGGCTGTAACAATCAGTTTGTCTTTTGGAAGTTCATCAGTTCTATTTTCAAGTTCATTGGCAGGAATATCAAGTGCAAACGGTAAATTCCATACTTTTTTTTCAAATGGCATTCTTATATCAATTAATACCGCATTTCCTGCGTTAAACTCTTTTTTAAATTCTTCAAGTGTAATTCTTATTTCATTCAATCCTTGCGGTGTTGCGTATTTTGTCATTGTCATTCTCATTTTTTAAATCGTTTTGCATTTTTCGTACTTATTTCAGCTAAAAATTCTTTTAATCCGCCTGTGAGGTTTTTGGCTTTAAATCCTTTGTATCTTAAATATTCCACGGCTTTGTTGCTTCTAAAACCTGCAGGACACGCACAGATTATAATTTTGTTTTTGTCAAGTTTGTCTAAATTATCCGGTAATTTACTAAACGGAATATGAACAGCGATTTTAAATTCAACTAAATCATTTTCAAAATCTTCCCTTACATCAACCATTACAGCTTTATCTTTTAAAAGTAACTCTGCTGCATCTTGAGGCGATACTTTACTTTCGCCTATATCTTTTAAAGTAGTGTTTTTTACAAATTCGTCATAAGTCATTTTTTTCTCCTTACTTACTGATTGGTAAGTAAAATTATATGCTTTCTTTTTTCAAAAGTCAATAGAAAAAAAATTATTTTTGTAATTCTTCTTCTATTTTTTTAACAGGATTTGTTTTTTTATTGTCTGGATCAGTGGCATATGCCATCATTGGAACATAAATAAGCGTTAGAATAGTTCCTATTAAAAGTCCGCCGATAGCTACATCAGACAAAGGTGAAAGTCTTTCAAGTCCGACGGCTTGTTCCAAGGCTATAGGAATCATACCTGCAATTGTACCGAATGCGGTCATAAATACAGGTCTGAATCTGACGCGTATTGCCTGGAGGGCGGATTCAAACGGTCTGTTGCCTTTTTGTTTATAATCTTTATAAAAATCTATAAGCAATACGGCATTTTTAATAATGATACCAAATAGCAGCAGCAGTCCTACCATACTTGGCATACAGGAAGGTTTGTGGGCTAAAATCATACCCCATGCCGCGCCTATCATTGAAAGAGGCAAGACTACAATCATGATAAGTGACAGTCTAAGAGAACGGTATGCAACCATTAAAGTTAAGATTAAAACAATAATACCTATCGAAATTGCTTTGATCAACCTTTTAAAAGAATCATTCATTTCTTCTATACTTCCTGTTTGATAATAGTGTGTTATGCCGTTTTTATGCAAAATTTGATTTGCATCTGCGGTAATTTTATTTACAGGCCTTTTTGCACGATAGCCTTCTGCGTCAATAGCATATTGTAAACCATATCTGTCTATTTTATTATAGGTAAAGCCTGTTTTTATTTTGGCTAATTCGTTTAGTGGAACTACACCTTTTGGGGTGTTTATTAACAATAATTTCAGATTTTCAAAATTTTTATCGTAATTTTTATTAAATCTGATTCTGATAATCTGAGGATCCATGGAAGCGATACTTGCAATTACACTGGCCGGCTGGTCTTTAAGCGCAATTTGAGAAAGAATTCCAAGCGGCGTTATCCCATAACTTAACGCTTTGTTGTTATCGATAATAATTCTGGCTTCCATAAAATCTTTATCCCAGCTTGTTTGTACACTTGTCAAGCCTTTTACTTTATATAATAATTTTTCTGCTTTTTGGGCTAATTTAGGTAAATTTTCAAAATTATCGCTTCTAAACTGAATATCAAGAGGCGCACTGATTGTTGAAAGCGGTGTTGCTCCAAAATCAAAAACCGCCAGTTTTTTAACGCTTTGAAGTTTGGCTAAATGATTTCTGATTTCATTTTCAAGCTGCCATAAATTTTTTTTACGGTGGAATCTGTCTACTGCTATGATAGTCATTCCAATACTGTTTCCGCTTCCTCCTCCGCCTATGGACAAGACGCCTTTTTCTGTTCCTATTGCTATTGAATCCTTTACAAGCCACGGCTGTTTTTTAAGCCATACAATAAAAGGTTTTAATCTTTTTATTGATTCATTTGCATTTGTATTGGAAGAAAATTCCATCTGAACTTTCACAATTCCTGTATCCATAGGGGGCATTGTATCTTTTCCGATTGTAGGCATTACATTTTTTAATGTCAGTATCAGCATAAAAACAGCGGTGAATATTATTAAAAATCTTCTCAAAAACCAAAATTTTCCGTTTGAAAATTTTATTATCCCAAGATAAGGAATAATTAATTTTCCAAATGTGTTTTGATACATTTTTTCAAAGAATTTTTCAATTTTTGTTTTTTCGCTTCCGTTTTTATACATTAAAACCGCCAGTTTCGGAATAAATGTAATAGACAAAAAATATGAGATAAGAAGCGCTACAATTACGGTTTCGATTAAAGGTCTAAAAATTTTTTGTGGAAAACCTCCTGCAAACATTAACGGAAAAAGAATGGCTATTGTGGAAATTGTTCCGGCAAATATAGGCTTTAAAACTTCTTTTGTCCCAATATAAATGGCACTTTTCATCTCTTCACCCTGATTCAAGTGTCTTTCAATATTTTCAAGTACAACAACCGCGTCGTCTGTAAGCATACCAAGGGCTAAAATAATAGCTGTATAAATAACAATATTTAGTCCCTGACCTGTCAGATAAAGAAAAGCAATTGTTCCGAAAAATACCATTGGAATGGAAAAACCGGCTGCAATTAAAGCTCTGAAGTTGCCAAGGAAAAGTAAAATAACAAGCAGCGTATAGATAATTGCATCACGCAAAGCATCAAGCATATTTGAATTTGATGTTTCAATCAAATTTCTTTGTGTGTTAGAGACCTGAATTTTTATATTTGGATATTTTTTTGCTATTTCTTTCATAATTTTTCTGGCGGCATTGCTTGTGTTTATAACACTTCCTGAAGGCGCTCTTAATACTGAAATGGCAATTGCTTTTTGATTGTTTCCAATATATGCCGTATTATTTGTTTTATAGGACCATTTTACGCTTGCAATATCTCCTAAACGGATATTGGGCGCAACAAAGATATTTTTTAGTTTTTCTATGCTTTTTTTCTCTCCGTAATAGCTTAATGTATAAAAATTATTTTTATTTTTTATGAATCCTATAGGGGTGTTTTTAACAATAGTTCTGATTGCGCCTATAATATTTGATAATGACAGATTATACTTTTTTAATGTATTCGGACTAACCTTTATCATAATGGCGCTATTATATCCTCCGAATATTTCCACATTTCCAATTTGAGGATTGGATAATAACTTTGGCTCAATAAAACTGCTTGCTATTTTTTTGATTTCAGGCAAAGTAATTTTATTGTTTTTAGGAGACAAGGCAAATACATCGACAGGAAGGGTAAAATCACCTACCATATATATTGCGGGAACAGTGCCTAAGGGTAATTTATCTCTGATTCTGTTCAAAGCGTTGCTTACATCAACAGCTGCGCCTTGGAGGGATTTTGTGTATTTAAATACCACATGGACAATTGAAAAGTTGGGAACGTTTGTAGATTTTATTTCATATATATTGCTAAGGGTTCCCATTTCTTTTTCAATAGGTTTGGAAACTGTATTTGATACAATATCCGCACTGGCTCCGGGAATAGTTGTAAATATTACAATTTCAGGTCTGTTTGCGTCTGGAAAAAGATTTTTAGGCATTTTAATGAGTCCCAAAACACCGAACACAAACATTGCCAGTATAATAGCAAACAGAAAATGTGTTCTTTTATAAAAATATTCAAACATTACTTATCCTTTTTATGTTTTCATTTTTCATTTTTCAACTTTTACAGGATAACCTGCTTTTATTTTTAATAAAATATCAGGATTTGCTATTAAAATTTTTGGTAAGGCCTGTTTAACTACAGCTCCTTCCTGGCCTGTTGCCAGAATATCTATTTTGATAGGATTTCCTTTTGTGTTAAATACGTAATTTTTTCCGTTTATACTCAAAATAGAATTAAACGGTATAAGCGTTGCGTTTCCGTCAAAAGTTACAACGGCAATATTTACTTTTTCGCCTGTTGCCAAATTTGGATTATCAATATTTGCTTTGTAAGCCGGAATACCGTTAAATGTTGAATGTAAAGAAATTAATTTGTATATTTTGTTTTTATAGATTATTTCTTTATATCTTTTAGTAAGCGGTATAAACAGATAATTGCCTTTTTCCGGTGCTATTTTTAAAATAGGTTTTCCGGGAAACGCATTATCCCCTTTATTTAAAAATTTGGCACTGACAATTCCGTTAATCGGTGATTTTATATCCGCATAGGTTAAATCGTTTTTAATTTCTTTTTTTGTTGCAAAAAGAGAATTTAATTTTTCTCTGTCGGCTTTTAATTTTGCATCTAAATCGGCTATTTTTGATTTTTCAAGATTAAACTGTTCTATTGATGCCATTTTTACTTTTAAAAGTTTTTTTGTTCTGTTGTGAGTGTCTTTTAATGTCTGTAAATTGATAATATCAGCATTGATGCCATTTTTAACTGCAGAAATATTTGAATTTATTTCTTTTAATTTGCTTTTTAGGGGTGTATTGTCTATTTTGACGACTATTGTCCCTTTTTTTATAAAACTTCCAATTGGAACGATACAGTTTATTTTTCCGGCAAATTTTGAATTTATTGTTGTTTCCTGCGAGTTTTTTACGATGGCAAGATATTTCAAAGTTGTTTTAATATGTCCACTTTTTGGTAAAGCGGCCGGGATATTAATCGGATATATCACTGCGGTTTTTGTATGTGCATCTTCGGCTTTTCTTTTTTTGACTATTTTTACAGCTCCTATGACCAGTAAAATGATAATTAATATTGCAATGCTCCAAGAGATTAATTTTTTAATATTCATTTAAAAATCCTTTCTAAGTTATTTCCGTAAATAAATGCAAGATTGGCTGTCAGTGAATTTTTTTGTGCGATTAAATCGGCAAGTTTTGCTTTTGCATTTGCCAAATCGTCTTCATATTCCAAATATTCGTCCACGGTTAAAGTATTTAGCTTAAAAGCTTCTTTGGCGCCTTTTAACAATTCTTCTTTTATTCCTATGGAATTTTGCGTTAAAACTATTGCTTTTTTGGTCTCTTTTAAAGTGGAATTTATTTGCATAACTTCGGCGTTTAAATCTTTTATAGTTTTTTGTATAAGCAAATTATCTTTTAGATTTTCTATTTTTGATTTTTCTATTTCGGCGTTATTGCTTTTGTCGAAAACACTCCAGTTTAAATATATTCCTATACTTGCAAAATTTAAAGCCAGATGCTCGTTGTTGTTGTAGGCGTTTGCAAAAGCTCTGTAACCCTGTGCTTTTAATAAAATTTTAGGAATATATGCGTCTTTTTTTGATTTTGTATCATATATATCTGCCTGTTGCCTTTTTTGCATGGGTTTAAGCGCTAAAAATGTGTTTTTATTTATATCTGAAACTGTTTGTAAAGGAATTTTGTTATTGATTTGTATTTGGGTTAATTTATAAATTTGAGATTTTACATTATCTATATTTGCATTTATATCTGTAATATTTATTTTAATCTGGTTTAAAGCGTCTTTTAGCCTTAACGCTTTGAAAGCCGGTATTCGTCCTATTTTTACACCTACTTTTATTGCGTTAAATGTTGTTTTGATTGAATCTCTCTTTTGAATTAGAGCGTTTTTTAGTGCATAAAGATAATTTAATTTACTGGCGAGTGTTACGAGTAGGGCTTCTCTTTTTAATAAATTTAGTTTTGCCTGATATTTTGTTGCTGTTATTAAGTATGATATTTTTTTCTTATTATCGTAAATACTTTTTATAAAAACAGGCATGGATGCCGAAAAACCGATTTTTTGAATATTCTGAGAAAACCAGTATCCTCCATTTTGCATACCTATTTCTTTAGATTTTGTAGGAGGTAGAGGTTTTATATTAGTTGGAGATGAGAAATGCTCCACACTTGCAAAAAGATTAATTTTTGGAAATAAACTTCCGGTAACTTCATTTTTTATGGATTGTGTTTTTTGTATCATAACCTTGTCTATTTTAGTATCCGGTGTTTTTTTAATAGCTTCAAATAGATTGGTAATTTCCCCGGCGTTTAAAATCAGGGCAATGGATAAAATTAAGGCTTTTTTCATTTGTTTTCCTTTGAAATTGCTTTTAGAATTTTGTCTGTAAGTGAACTGGAAATATTTTTTATATCCGGATTTACAGGTATTTCTATATATTTGGAAATTTTTTTTCTAAGTTCTTTTGTTGCCTGATTGCAAAGCAGTGAACTTATTATCATTAATTGAATGGTAAAAGGATTGTCTATTTCAAATATATCATTTTTGACTCCCTGGTTTAAAATAATAAATAATTTTTTAAAAATTTTTGATAATTCTTTTATTAAATTTTCGTTCAAATTTATTCCGCCATCAACAAATTCATGTGATAAAATTGCTGCAAAACATGGGTATTTGGTAAAAGTCTGAGTAATGATACTAATATAATTTTCTAAATTTTTTTTAGGGTCGCTAAGAGTGCTTTTTTCAAGATTATTTAACAGTTCTCCTATTCTTCTTTTTAAAACCTGTTCATATAATTCCATTTTATTTTTAAAATGATAATAAATAGCAGCTTTTGTAATATTGGCCTTTTTTGCGATATTTTCCAATACAACACCCCTGTATCCGTATTTGGCAAAATTTTGACTTGCAATTTTTAATATTTCTTCTTTTTTGCTCATTTTGTTCCTTACTGTATAGTAAGTAAAATTATAAACTAAAATCATTTTTTTATCAATAGCTATAAGTAAAATTTATAACTATTTTATATGAATTGAAATATCTTTTAAAAGTTTGCCTAAACTAATCATACCCGAATAATTGTTGTTTTTATCCAGATATGGAATATAAGCTACGTTAAGAATAGATATTGCCTTGAAAATTTCTTTTTGGGATGAATCATATTTTAGAAAAAAAGGATTTTTACTCATTATATTTTTAACTTTCAATCTTTTTTTAATGAAAAATTTTTTTCTGATATCTCTTAAGGAAACAATTCCGATTAATTTATTATTTTCTATTACGGGTAAATAGGAAACTTTACTTTTTTTAAGATATTTTACAGCTGTTTTTAAACTCATCTCAGGTATTAAAACAGGTGTTTTAATAATATGTTTTTGTAAAATTTCAGATGTAAAGCACTCTGTAATTTTTTTGTTATCTATATCTATGCCTTTTTGAAGCAGGGCTCTTTTGAAATAAAATCCGGGTTCGAATAAAGATACAATATAGTTAGTAACGGATGAAGCTATCAAAATGGGTAAAATTAGCTGATATGAATGTGTGAGTTCTACAATAATGACAGAGCTTCTAAGGGGTGCCTTGGTAACTCCGCTAAGCATTGCGGCAGTTCCTGTCAAAGCAAAAACTCTCGGGTCAAGCTGGGGAATAAGATGTCCAAAAAAATCTCCCCCGAATGCCCCTATAAAAATACTCGGGGATAAAACACCGCCGAAAAGTCCGCTTCCTATGCTTATAATTACATTTAATAATTTTGAAAGTGTTATGGCAAGCGTGTCGCACATGGAAAAGTGATTATTAAAAAGCTGTTCTATATATGAATATCCCACCCCTTTTATTTGAGGAGTCAAATATATGGAAATTCCAACAATTATTCCCAAAAAGATAATAATTTCAGCCCATTTTTTTTGATATTTGTATTTTAAAAATCTGAATTCTTTTATGGAAAATAAAAAAATTAAGCTTAATATTCCAAACAGTATCCCCTCAACAGGCACATAAAAAAGATAATCGTTATTATAAGTCAGATGAGGTACATAAAAGGCTGCAAAATTTCCTATTATTTCTCTTGAAATAAGTGTAGCGGTGGAACAGGCGACAATCAGCGGTATTAAAATATAAGAATTAATTTTTCCCATTATCATTTCAAGTCCCAGTATGATGCCGGCTACCGGCGCATTAAATGTTGCCGATATCGCGCTTGACACTCCGGCACTTAGATAAATGGGCAGATTTATTCTTGGAGTGTGTATTATTTTTAAAAATATTTCGCTTCCGAGACCTCCGAGTTTTGCAATTGGGCCCTCTCTTCCCACAGGCACTCCGAATCCGATTGCAAATGATGCCAGTATGAATACTAAAAAACCTTTAATGATAGAGAAATTTCCTCCGAGTATCAGTATTTTTTTAGCTATTTCGTCAATAGTGATATTTGACGGATTTATAGGTGTTTTTGAAATTATTTTGTATGAAATATAAAATACAACGGGAATAGTTATAATATATGTTGCGTTAGAGTTTAAAAAATCTATTTTATTATAAATATTTGAAAAAAATTTAATTAAATATCTGAATATATAAGCCGAAAATCCTCCTATTATTCCTATAATAATTGGAATAATAAAAAAATGAGTAAATTCTTCCCTGTCAAATTTCAATTAATACCTTTTATCTCTTTTTCCAGATATTTTGCCGTATAGCTTTTGTTTTTATATTTTTTAATTATTTCTTCTATATTTCCGTAAGCTATTATTTTTCCGCCTTTGTCTCCGCCCTCAGGCCCCATATCTATAATATAATCGGCATTTTTTATAAAATCAAGATTATGTTCAATTACAATTATGCTGTTTCCCAGATCAACCAGGTGCTGTAAAACTTTCATTAAATTGTCTATATCCTTAAAATGAAGTCCGGTTGTGGGTTCGTCCAAAATATACAAAGTATTTCCGGTATCGCGCCTGCTTAGCTCTTTTGAAAGTTTTATCCTCTGTGCTTCTCCGCCGCTTAAGGTTGTGGCGTTTTGTCCAAGGGTTATATATCCGAGCCCCACATCTTTTAGGGTTTTGAGTTTGGTTTTTATTTTCGGAATTTTATTGAAAAATTCATATGCTTCGTCAACACTCATGTCCAATATATCTGAAATTGTTTTTTCTTTATATTTTATTTCAAGTGTCTGTTCGTTGTATCTTTTTCCGTTGCATGCTTCGCATGTTACCATTACATCAGGCAGGAAGTGCATTTCTATTTTTATCTGGCCTTCTCCTTTACATGTTTCGCATCTTCCCCCTTTTATGTTAAAACTGAATCTTCCCGGCGTGTAACCGTGCAGCTGTGCCTGCGGGGTTGATGCAAAAAGAGACCTTATATCGTCAAAAACGCCTGTATAAGTTGCCGGATTACTTCTTGGAGTTCTGCCTATCGGACTTTGATCAAGATAAATGACTTTATCAAGATTTTCAAGTCCGTTTATTTCCACACCTTTTACTTTATTGATTTTGCGGGCGTTATTTAATATTTCTTTTGCCACAGGCAGGAGTGTCTGCAAAATAAGTGAGCTTTTTCCGCTTCCGCTGACCCCGGTTACGCATACAAGATTTCTAAGAGGAATTTTAACGTTTAAGTTTTTTATATTATGAATATTTACATTTTTTATTTCAATCCATTTATTCTGGGGCCTGTTTTTTCTGTAATTTATATCAAGTTCTTTTCTGAGATATTTGGCGGTTGTTGTATTGCTTTTCATTAATTTTTTGACATTTCCGCTAAACACCACTTTTCCGCCTTTTTTCCCGGCTCCAGGTCCTATATCTACTATAAAATCGGCATTTAATATTGTTTCTCTGTCATGTTCTACCACTATTACGGTATTGCCTTTGTCTCTTAAATTTTTAAGTGTATTAATAAGTTTTAGGGTATCTCTTTCATGGAGTCCGATACTTGGTTCGTCCAGTACATACATAACGCCGGTTAGTCCGCTTCCGATTTGAGAGGCAATTCTGATTCTTTGACTTTCGCCTCCGCTTATTGTTCTGGCGTCTCTATGAAGTGTAAGATATCCAAGACCCACATCTATCAAAAAAAAGAGTCTTTCACGTATTTCTTTTAAAATAGGCCGGGCTATAATTTTTCCCTGTGCTGAGAGATATTTGAAATTTTTTGCATCATTAAAAAATTTATATGCATCGGCAATTGGCATAGAAATAATTTCGGCGATTGTTTTGTCTGCAACTTTAACCGCCAGTGATTCCTGTTTTAATCTAAAACCTTTGCATAACGGACAGACGCTTTCACTCATAATCTCGCTTAAATCATTGTCTTTATACATATCAAGCGCTATCTGGCGCAGTCCCGGCCATCGTTTTGTAATTTTGTGTTTTGCGTATATAAATGTTATTTCATAGGCGGTGCCGTTAAGAATTGTTTTTTTCTGATATTCTTCAAGCTCGTAAAAACTTTTGTTCATATCGATGCCGGTTTCATTGCACAGCGCTTTAAAAAATTCCTGGTAATATTTTTTGTTAAATCCCCAAATTAGAGGAATTGCCCCTTTATTTAGCGGTTTGTCTTTAATTACTTTTTCAATATCCAGTGTATATGTTACTCCAAGACCCCCGCATTTAGGACATGCGCCTTTTGGAGAATTAAAAGAAAAACTAACAGGTTCGAGTTCTTCAAAGCTTACTTTGCAGTCAAAACAGGCGTTGTGTTCGCTATAATGTATGAAATTTTTATTAAGACCCATTTCACTAGCATTTAAAATTTCAATTTCTACCTCCCCGAAACTTTTGTTGAGTGCTTTTTCGACAGCTTCGGCTATTCTTGATTTGTTTTCTTCTTTTACGATAACTCTGTCTATAACGGCTTTGATTGTATGTTTTTTTGTTTTTTTAAGTTTGATATCCTCATCAAGTCTTACAACGGTTCCGTTGATATATGCCCTTATTATTCCTTCGTGTCTTAACTTTTCAAGTAAATCGTTAAATTCTCCTTTTTTTTCTTTGATCAAAGGGGCATAAATGATAAGTTTGCTGCCCGCTGGAAGTTTTAAAATTTCATTAATAATATCCTGAGGAGTCATCTGGGTAATTTTTTTACCGCAAATATGGCAGTATTGAATCCCGATTCTTGCGTAAAGAAGTCTTAAATAATCATAAATTTCCGTAATTGTCCCCACGGTTGAGCGCGGATTTTTGGATGTTGTTTTTTGATCAATGGCGATAGCCGGCGTAAGCCCTTCTATTTTATCCACCTCAGGTTTTCCGGTGCGTTGTAAAAACTGTCTTGCATAAGAACTTAGCGATTCGATGTATCTTCTTTGGCCTTCGGCATAAAGTGTATCAAATGCAAGTGTCGATTTTCCGCTTCCGGAAAGACCTGTAAAAACTATAAGTTTGTTTTTGGGAATTTCCAGGTTAATGTTTTTAAGGTTGTTTTCTTTTGCACCTATAATTTTTATTTTGTCCAAGTATTCTCCTTTAAGCTATTTCTATAGACCAGATGGCGAAAAAAAATACAAGTATTTCAGTAAAATATAATTTCCATTTTGGCTGAGGTTTGTACAGCTCTTCTTTTATTTGAATATATTCATCATAAGTAAGCGTTCTGAACATTCTTTTTATAACAGTATCCAAATAATTGTTTTTATCATCTGTTTTTAAGGAAATAAAAATATGTCTGTAAACCATAAAAAGTTCAATCATTCCGATAAAGATTAAAGGAATATCGACTTTACTTATTAATAATTCCATTCCTGCAATTTCAAATATATAAAAAATTATGATTATTCCTGTTGTGTAATAATGATTTTTAATATAATATAATGCAAAAAGTTTATCGGCTGCCGAGTTTACACCGAATCTTTCCAAAATATATATTCTATATCCGATTATTAATACTATCAAAATTTCTATTATTAATTTTGTATTCATAAAATTCCTTAAAAGTATAATTTATATATCATAGCAAAGAATATAAAAATATACCAGCTTAAAAGTATTTTTTTATGTATATTGGTATTTATTCTGTGATATAAATTTATTCCGAAATATACTCCTATTAAACTTGCGGTGCCGATGGTAAAGCCATCCGTATAATTAATATGTCCCGCTATACTTTGAGAAATAAAACCGCTGGTAGCGGAAAAAACAACGAAGAACAGACTGAGACTTACTGTTCTTTTTAATTTATATTTCAAAAAACCGACTAATATCGGGGTAATTAAAATAGCGCCTCCGACACCGACGCTTATAGCAATTGCGCCTACAAAAAATCCTATAAAAAAAAGTTTTTTGTTTTCAACGGGAGGTTCCGTTTCGGGTTCTTTTACTGTAATGAAAAATCTGATAATAGCAATTAATACCAGTAGTAAGAAAACAGCTCCTAATACTTCTTTTGGTGCGATTTTTACAATAAAACCGCTTAGGCTTGCCCCGAGCATCCCTCCCATAGCCAGGGCAAATCCATGTTTTATTTTTAACAGTCCTTTTTTAAAATTTAAATAGCTTCCGAATATCGAGCTCATCATCATTTGGGTTACGCTTATACCAATAGCCTCTTTTATTCCGAATCCTAAAAACAGCAGGCTTGGCACAAGTATCGTTCCTCCTCCCACCCCTAAAAAACCACTGAAAAAACCTGCTATAATTCCTATTAATATTGCTGTTATCAAATTGTTCCTTTTTTGGTAAAATTATATAATAATTAAGGAGAATTAATGGAAAATTTTTTTATTGAGGCTGTAGAGAATTTTGCCAGAGCAATAAACGCTTCAGTGGGAAAATGTGAAAAACCTCCGCTAAACGGATATATAAGCAGCATAAAAATAGAAGGTGATATTAATTATCTTATTTCTTTATTGATTCCAAAAGGAACTTTGGATACGATAAGTATGCTTTTATTCGGCGAGGATGAATACGATATGGCAGATTTAACAAATGAAATAGCCAATTTAATAGTAGGAAATGTAAAAGTTATTGCAGGTAAAAAGCATATTGATTTTAATATTTCTATACCTGAATTTTTATCGGATTCAAAAGTTGATTATGATAAAAGAAGCGATTTAAGTATTGAGGGGGAATGTTTTTCTATTCTTTATAAGGAAAATTGATGGAAGAAAAAATAGATTTGACAAAGCTGGAAGAATTAATTGAAAAGTATATTCCGGATTATGAGGATTTGCTGGATACGGAGGTTGTATTTGAAAGTGACCTTGGAAGAATTGAAATGACTTTAAAAAATATATTGGCTTTGCAAAAGGGAAGTGTGATAGACCTGCATAAACCGGCCGGGGAAAGCGCGGAAGTTTATGTTAACGGAAGAATTATAGGTAAGGGCGAAGTTATGGTTTATGAAAAAAATCTTGCCATTAGACTTAATGAAATACTTGATGCAAATTCATTGATTTATTATCTTACAAAAGAGGGAAAATGAAAAATATTATTATTTTTTTAGCCGTTTTGCTGTCCGGTGCAAATTTAATTAATATAAATTTTTTTCAGCAAAAAAATAAACTTGATATTCTTTTTTCACTGGATGGTAAATTTAATGGCAAGGCAATTAAAAACGGTAAAAATCAGTTTTTAATTACAGGTATAAACAGTGATAAAGAATATGCCAAAAAATTTGGCAGCTTTTTTTTAAAAAAAATTACAATTTCACCTTCAAATAATTCTGTTTTAATAAAATTAAACGCAAAAAAATATAAAACTTCCGTAGCTTTGACGCCTGATGGATACGGACTCAGATTCAGAATAACAAATTTGGTAAAAAAGCCTGAAAAGTTGGTTTATGCCAATACTCAAAGTGGACTGGATTATTTCACTTATTTTATATCTTTGCTTATTTTAATAATTCTGGCTGTTATTTTGTATATTTTTAGAAAAAAGATTTTGAAGAAACTGCCTGTTAAAGGCAATATTGCTATATTATTTCAAAAACCTATCGATACCAAAAATAAAGTGGCGTTGGTAGAATTTAATAAAAGAAAATATTTACTGTTAATAGGAAATACCAATATATTGCTTGATGTTTTTGACGAAAATATGGTGAATGTCAAAACCCAAAAAGATTTTGATACATATTTAAAAAAAGATCCGGATAAACTTGATCATTTTAAACAGTATATTGAAAATGCAGAAAAATTAAAGGATTTTGATGAGAAAATTTGATTGTATAGTTGTAGGCGGAGGACATGCGGGAATAGAAGCTGCAAGTGCCGCGGCAAAAATGGGTAAAAGAACGCTTCTTCTTACAATGCTTGTGGAACAGGTTGGAGCTCCAAGCTGTAATCCGGCAATAGGAGGGCTAGCAAAAGGGCATTTGGTAAGAGAAGTTGATGCATTAGGCGGAGATATGGGATTGGCTACTGATTTTTCAGGACTTCAGTTTCGAACGCTTAATGAAAACAGGGGGCCGGCTGTTAGAGGCAGCAGAGCCCAGATTGATATGGACAGATACAGAATTTATATGCATACGAAAATGTTAAGTACACCAAATTTGGAAATGGCCCAGGAAATTGCCGATGAAATTCTGGTTAAAAATGGAAAAATCACAGGAGTTAAAACCAATTTATCGAATATTTATGAAACAAAAACTTTAATATTAACAACTGGGACTTTTATGAGGGGAATTATGCATTTTGGACATGTAAAACTGGAAGGCGGCAGATTTCACGAATTACCTGCCAAAAAAATTTCAAAATCCCTTGAAAATTTGGGATTTAAACTTGAAAGGCTAAAAACAGGGACAACAGCCAGGGTCGATGCAAGAAGCATTGATTTTTCTAAAATGGAAATGCAAAACGGTGATGAAAATCCAAACCCTTTTTCATTTAGAACAAAAAATTTTCATCCAAAGCAGATACCGTGTTTTATAACATATACAAACGAAACTACGCATAACATTATAAGAAGTAATTTTTACAGAGCCCCTCTTTTTACAGGTCAAATTGAAGGTATTGGGCCCAGGTATTGCCCTAGTATCGAAGATAAACTGAATAAATTTCCCGATAAAGAAAGACATCATGTATTTATAGAGCCTCAGACAAGAGAAACAACGGAATATTATTTAAACGGGCTTTCAACTTCTCTTCCGATGGATGTTCAGGAAGATTTTATACATTCCATTTCCGGACTTGAATATGCAAAAATAGTCAGATTCGGATATGCAATAGAATATGATTTTATTCAGCCTACCGCTTTGAAACATTCTCTTGAAACAAAAGAAATAGAAGGGCTTTATTTTGCAGGTCAGATAAACGGGACAACAGGCTATGAAGAAGCGGCGGCCCAGGGTGTTATGGCCGGAATTAACGCCAGCTTGAAAATAGACGGGAAAGAACCTGTTATTTTTAGAAGAGATGAGGCGTATATTGGTGTTTTAATAGATGATTTGGTTACAAAAGGGACAAACGAGCCTTATAGAATGTTTACGAGTAGGAGCGAATACAGACTTCTTTTAAGAGAAGACAACGCAATTTTAAGACTTGGACCTTTGGGATATAAACTGGGTCTTTTAGATAAAGAAACATATGAAAGAATAGAAAAGCTTCAAAAAGAAGTTGATCAGGGTATGAAATATTTAAACGGTACTTTTCTTACTCCAAGTAAAGAAGTCAATAAAAAACTGGATTCCATAAAAGAGGAAAAAATACAAAATAAAATGGAAATAAGAAAAATAGCGGCCCGTAATACGTTTAACAAAGAAAAACTGTTGGCTATCGCAGGGGAGCTTGAAAATTTAAGCAGTGAGGCACTTAGACAGATTTTGATAGAATCAAGGTACTATAATTATATAGAAATGCAAAAAGCGCAGGTAGATAAAATGAAAGAAATGTTAAACGTCAGAATACCGGAAGATTTTAAATATAAAGGAATTCCGGGGCTTTCACGCGAGATAGTGGAAAAATTTGAAAAATTTAGGCCGAACACGCTTTTTGCCGCCAGTGAAATAAGCGGAGTAACTCCTGCTGCTATTGATATTATTCAAATGTGTATAAAAATGAAGAGAGGCTAAAATGAGAAAATATGTATATGTATATACAGCAGATGATAAGAAATTTGAAAGATTAGATAAAGCAAGCAGTATAAAAAATGCGGTATTTTGTGTAAATGATATTGAATCTATTGCATATTTGAGAAGAAAATATAATATAAAAGCTATGAATATAGATTGTATTGTGGATTTGCTGAATGTGCTTAAAAAGAATGATCAAATTTTTCTGTGCACCCCGGAAGAGAGTGGATTTATTAAAACCGGTTTTGCCAATTCAAAAGATATATGCCATGAATCATAAAGATAAACCGTTTCATTTTTGGCGATTTACATTTTTTATGTTTATAGGGTTTCTTGTATTGCTATCCATTATACTGGGTGTTCCTTATTTTGTAATGAAGTAATATAAAAATAAAAGTTACTTCCTTTGTGTTTTTTGCTTTTAATTTCCAGTTTTGTGTGATGAAGTTTTAAAATTTTTTCCACTAAATACAGCCCTAGCCCTAAAGAATTATCCCAGTCGTTTTTTGCTATACGATAAAATTTTTGTTTAATTAAATTTATGTTTTTTGGTTCTATTCCTATTCCTTTGTCTATTATTTCAACTTTTTCATTATCCATATTAATAATTATTTTATCGTTTGAATATTTAAAAGCATTTGAAAGTAAATTTGATATAACTGTTTGAATCAAATATTTATCCGCATTTATGCTGATGGGTTTTATGTTAAAAACCAATCTTTTTTCGTCAAAATTTTCGCTAATTTCTTTTATCGCCAGGTCCAGTCTGAACGATGCTATATGAAGTTTATATTTGTTATTTTCTATTTTAAGCAAAAAATAAAGTCTATCAATTAAACCGGAAAGCCTTAATGTGTTATTGTGTATTTTTTTTAGAAATTTTTCCTGTAGACTTTTCTCAATAGGGGAGGCTAATATGGTTTCTATATAGCCGTTTATAATAGTTACCGGATTTTTAAACTCATGGGAAATAGACGATATCAAATCTTCTTTAAACTGGCCTTGTGTTTTTAATTTTTTGTTTTCTTGTTTTAATTCGTTTATTTCTGTTTTTAATTTTTCTATTTCTTTTGTTTGTTTGTTTTTTTCTTTGTTTCTGAATAATTTTTTTAGCAATTTTTTAGTTTTCCTTTAATTTATAGCCTAAACCCCTTACGTTTTGAAATAAATTTATTTTGTGGTTTAGTCTGTTTATATATACGTTTATACTTGTTTCTTTTATATCCAGAATATCGGCTATTTCATTTCTATCTACAATATTTTTGGGATTTTGAAAAAATATTTTGAGAAGTTTTGTTTCGTTCTTTGTTAAATTGATATTTTCGTCGTTTATTTCCACTTTTCTTTTTTTTATATTGAGCTTATAATTTTTATAAGCTATAAATTCGCTTAAAATATTGTTTCTCTTCAGAACAGTTTTGATTCTGGCTTTGAATATTTCAATGCTGAAAGGTTTTGTAATATAATCATCGGCTCCCGCTTCAAAACCTTCCAAAATATTTTTTTCACTGTTTTTTGCCGTTAAAAAAATAACAGGAATGTTAAACCCTTCTTTTTTTAAACTTTTTATAAAATTAACGCCTTCGATGCCTGGTAAATTTCTGTCTGCTATTAAAAGATCCGGATTTTCTTCTATAATAAAGTCTTTAACTTTTTTTGTGCTCAAAAAACCTACCGCATCGTATCCTTCATTTTGAAGCGTAAATTCAAGAAGTTCCAATAAATCTTTTTCATCTTCGATAATTACAATTTTTATCAAAATTCCATTCCTTCTTTTGCGAATAATAAATATTTTGCAATTGTTTTTACGCAGTCCGTAATTCTTTCAAGTCTTTTTGCCACATTAATTGTTTTAATAAAAACCCCTTCCATATTTTCTTTTGTTTTAATCTCTTTTATTAGTTCTTTGTATATTTCGTCTGCTATTTTTTCCTGAGTTATGATACCGGAATATGCGTCTTCCACCGTGTCGCCTTTTATTGCAAGTTTTAATGTTTCAAGGGATGTAACTGCGCTTTGGTGAAGGGCGTTTATTTTTTCGTTTTTAAAATCATATTTTTTAATAAAATATTTGATTGATTTTTTAATTTTATTGAGAAACGGGGTTATTTTAAGCAGAGCGATGGATTCTCGTAAAAATTCTCCCTGAGGATGCAAAAGAGCTATAAATTTGATAACTTCTTCATCGAATTCTTTGAGATCCAGCATAAAAAAATCATCCTTCATTTCTTTTTCTTTCAGTGTTTTAGCTAAAATTTCTATTGATTTGTCAAGTTTATTTTCCAGTTTGCTTAATTCTTTTTCAAATTTTGAAAGCATCTTTTATCCTTTTTTGTTTTTTATTATTATATAATATGTTATAAATTTTTTTGTTATGAAAATGTTATTTTGTTTTTTTATAATTTCACGAAATAAAAAAAAGGAGAAAAAAATGAAAAAAGTAGTTGCAGGATTAAGCTTGGCGGCAATTAGTGCATTTGCATGGACAATAAATGGTACCGGTTCGTCTTTTCAGTATCCGGTAAATAAAACATGGATAAAAGGTTTTTATCAAAACGGCGGAAACAGGGTTAATTATACTGCTACTGGAAGTGGAACAGGCATTAAAGAAATAGAAGTAAGACATGTCGATTTTGGAGGTACCGATAAACCTTTGACTCCAAGGATATTAAGAAAATATCATTTGGCGCAGTTTCCTACGGTAATCGGAGGAATTACACTTTCTTATAATATTCCCGGTATTCATCGTTTAAAATTAAGTGAAGTTGCTATCGAAGGCATTGCTGTTGGAGCTATTCAATATTGGAACAATCCGTTGATTGTGGAATATAATCCAAATGAGCAGCTTCCCCATAAAAAAATAATTTTCGTTCACAGAAGTGATAAATCAGGAACAACTTTTAATTTTACATATTATTTAAGCAGACTTAGTTCAACATGGTTTCATCATTACGGTGTACATAAAGCCATTAACTGGCCGACTGACGCTCAGGGAAGAGGCGTTGCCGGAAAAGGAAATTTCGGTGTAAGTACGGCTATCAAAACAAATCCTTATTCAATAGGTTATGTTGATTATGCCGATGCAGTTAAAAACGGATTAAACTTAGCAACAGTTCAGGGAAAAGACGGTGCATTTTATGCGGCAACCCCTTCTAATTTTGCAAAAGGTGCGGCATACGGAGGATTTTCACCTAGAAATGATTTCTTTAAATTAATTGCCTATCCTAAAAAAGGTTATCCAATTTTAGCACCTACATTTGATTTGGTACATTTTGATGCTCCAAAAACGGCAAAAAGAGTTACTGCATTTTTTAATTATGCATATGACCATGATGAAGTTGCAAGTAAACTCGGATATATTCCGCTTCCAAGCAGTGTAAAAGCATTGGTTAGAAAATATTGGGAAGATAAAGGAATTTCACCTGAAAAATAAAAAGGACTTTAAACCCCTTTTATTTTTTTATAATTCTATTTAAAAAGGCCATATATGGAATTTTTTTTCAGAAAATTGACTTCAATAAGTGCCACATTTATTTTAATAATTCTTTCGGCAATTTTTATTGTTTTGTTTTTTTATGCAAAGCCGGCAATTAAAGAATACGGGTTTCATTTTCTGATTGATCCGAGATGGGGGGTAAACGTCAAAATACCAAATAGCGGAAATGTTAAAAATAATTCCAATGTACCGGCTTCATTGTCCAATAATAAGGATACTTCTACAAATATTTCTGATTCCGATAATGTTGACGCTGCGCTCGGTCTTGGCGGAGATGATGTGGACAGTGAAATAGATAATGGAGATGAAAATGCCCATAATTACAAAACAAAAGAAATTTACGGAGGATTGATTCCAATTGTAGGAAGTGTTTTATCTACTTTTATAGCTATGATTGTGGCTGTGCCTATTGCTATGGGAATTGCTGTATTTTTAAGTGAAATAGCAATTCCAATTTTGGCTAAGCCTGTTGGGGTGGCAATAGAACTGCTTGCCGCAATACCGAGTATTATTTACGGTATGTGGGGTCTTTTTTATTTTGGACCGTTTGTTTCCCACATTTTCGGAGGGCCAAGTGTAAATTTGTTGGTGGCTGGGCTTGTACTTGGAGTTATGATAATTCCATTTATGGCTTCTTTAACCCGTGACAGTATGAATACAACCCCGGATGTATTGAAAGAATCAGCTTATGCTATAGGGGCCACCAAATTTGAAGTGATTAAAGATGTAATTTTTCCATACGCAAAAAGCGGTATTCTGGGAAGTATTATTTTGGCTCTCGGAAGAGCTCTTGGCGAAACAATGGCTGTTGCATTTGTAATCGGAGGGGTGTTTACCTTTCCAAGCAAAATTACAGACCCTACTGTTTCCATTCCGGTAGTGCTTGCCAATTCATTTGCCGAAAGCAGTGGTATGAGTTTGTCAGCTTTATTTTATCTTGCGTTAATACTGCTTGTTATGTCTTTTATTATTATAAGTATTGCTAAATTTTATTTTTTAAGGAATAAATGATGAGACTGATTGTTAATAAAATAGTTTTGTTTCTTTCCAGTTTAGCTGCTGTTTTGGGTCTTATTTTTTTATTTTGGATACTGATTACACTAACCATAAAAGGTGTAAAAGCGTTGAATATATATATTTTTACCCATGATTTGGTTAATAACGGACTTAGAAATTTATTTGTAGGTCAATTTATTTTGGCATTTTTAGCCGTTATTATGGCTGTGCCTATAGGCATGGTTGCAGGAATTTATCTTCAGGAATACTCTTTTGGAAATAAATATGCCCAGTTTATAAGAAATATAAGCGATGTTATGATGAGTGCACCTTCTATTGTAATCGGTGTTTTTGTATATGCAATTGTTGTAAATCCTGTAGGTCATATGAACGGATGGGCGGGTGCAATCGCCCTTGCCATTATGATGCTTCCGATTATTGTAAGGACTACCGATGATATGTTGGGACTTGTCCCAAAAGAACTGCGTGAAGCCGGTGTTGCAATAGGCGCTCCTAAATATAAAGTAATTTTTGATATAGTGATAAAAGCGGCGAAAGTCGGTATAATGACCGGTCTTTTATTGTCGTTTGCCAGAATTATAGGTGAAACTGCGCCTTTGCTTTTTACAAGCGGAAACAGTCAATATTTTACACTTAATTTAAATCGGGAATTTCCCAGTTTAACGGTTGCCATTTATAATCTTGCCACAATGCCTGATAAACATTTGGTTAATATCGCATGGGCGGGTGCTTTTATTTTGACTGTTTTTGTTTTATTTATAAATTTGTTTGGAAGATGGATTATTAAGGAGAAAAAAAGATGAACAAAATAATGGATATTAAAAATTTTTATTTTACATATGCAGGTGCGCAAAAACCTTCTTTGCAAAATATAACCGTACCCATATATGAAAAAAAAGTTACCGCTATTATAGGACCCAGCGGTTGTGGGAAATCAACACTTTTAAGAAGTCTTAACAGAATTCATGACTTATATCCGGGCAATAAATACGAAGGTGAAATTTCATTAAAACATTCCGATACACAGATGGAAAATATTTTAGAATATAAAAAAGAAAACGAGCTTATTAAACTCAGACAAAGAGTTGGAATGATTTTTCAAAAACCGACCCCTTTTCCTATGAGTGTATTTGATAATATTGCCTATGGTCTTAAATTAATGGGTGAAAAAAATAAAAATGTTCTTAAAGAAAAAGTAGAAAAAGTGCTTAAAGGGGCAGCTTTATGGAATGAAGTTAAAGACAGGCTCAAAGATGATGCAAGAGGTCTTAGCGGAGGTCAGCAGCAAAGACTTTGTATTGCAAGGGCCATCGCAGTTGAACCCGAAGTTTTGCTTATGGACGAACCTACAAGTGCACTTGATCCTATTTCTACCGTTGCAATAGAGGAATTTGTTACAAAATTAAAAGAAAAAATAACTATTGTAATAGTAACCCATAATATGCAGCAGGCCAGCCGTGTGAGCGATTATACTGTTTTTATGTATTTAGGGGAACTTATAGAACACGGAACAACTGAACAGATTTTCCTTTCGCCAAAAGAAAAACGAACGGCTGATTATATAGCGGGTAAGTTCGGATAAGATTTTTGATATAATTTCCTAAAAACTAAGGAAAAAGATGAGAATTGTTTTTATGGGAAGTCCGGATTATGCAGTTAAAATTCTTGATAATTTGAATAAAAAATTTGATATATTAGCTGTTTATACCCAACCCGATAAACCAGTAGGCAGAAAAAAAATTTTAACGCCGACTCCTGTTAAAACATATGCAACGGAAAATAATTTAACCGTTTTTACCCCGGATACTCTAAAAAACGAATCATTAAACATTAAAAGATTAAACCCTGATTTTATAATAGTGGCGGCATATGGACTTTTGCTTCCAAAAGAAGTTTTAGAGATTGCTCCGTGTATCAATCTTCATGCTTCGCTTTTACCCAAATATAGAGGTGCAAGTCCTATTCAAAGTGCTATATTAAATGGGGAAAAATATACGGGGGTTACTTCTATGCTTATGGATAAAGGATTGGATACGGGAGATATACTGGTATGGGATTATGTTAAAATAGACAATAAAAACAGTTTGGATTTATTTGATGAACTGGCTTTTGTTGCCAGTTCTCAGATAATTTATATTTTAAATTATTTTAATAGAATAAAGCCGTTAAAACAATCCGGTTTATTAGCCACTTATTCTTCTAAAATAAAAAAAACAGACGGTTTTTCAGATTTTGAAAGTGCTATTGAAATGGATAGAAAATACAGGGCTTTTCAGCCGTGGCCGGGGATATACTGTAAAAAATTTAAAATTATTAAAATGGAATTAGTTGATGTAGACGGCAGTTATGAAAGAGGAAAAATATTAGAGATTGACAATAAAGGAGTTATTGTCGGATGTAAAGAGGGAAAAGTCAGATTAACAGCTATTCAGGTACCGGGTAAAAAAGAAGTAAAAGCTTTTGATTATATAAACGGCAGGAGAATTAAAGCAGGGGATAATATTTTAATATAAAATGAAAAATGAACAAAGTAAACCGGGTTATTTGAAAAAAGACGGGGTGGAAAATGAATATGGCATTTGGAATATAAATTATTTTGAAATAATTGATTCCACACAAAAATATTTATTAAATAAAATTGAAAAAAAAGATTTAAATTATTATTGTGTCTGGAGTGAAATACAAACAAACGGTATTGGAACAAAAAATAAAAAATGGATAGGAAAAAAAGGAAATTTATTTTTTTCTTTTGCTGTAAATTTAAATGAATTTAATTTTGTGCCGATGCAAAGCTTAAGTGTCTATTTCTCATATTTAATGTATAAGGTGCTTATAAAATATAAGAAAAATTTAACAATAAAATGGCCAAATGATATTTATCTTTTGGAAAACAGGCCTAAAAAAATAGCCGGGATACTTACAAATATAAAAAAGAATAAAATTGTATGCGGAATAGGCGTAAATACTAAAATTAATCCCAATATAGCATATGAGTATGAAAGCGGGTGTTTGGATATTGATATAAAAAATGATAAAATATTAAAAGATTTTTTAAAACAGGTTTTAGCAAAACCAGGATGGGAAGATATAATTAAAGATTATAAATGTATTTTTAACAAGAGTAAACATATATTTTATATTGATGCAGAAATAAATAATGACGCAACATTAAAAGGTAAATAATGGCTGAAATAATTACTATAGCTAATCAAAAAGGAGGGGTGGGTAAAACAACTACCGCTGTGAATCTGGCTGCGTCCTTGGCAATTGCGGATAAAAAAATTTTATTTATTGATGCCGATCCCCAGGCAAATGGCACAACTTCCATGGGTTTTTATAAAAATGATTATGAATTTAATGTATATCATATTTTAATAGGTGTAAAAGATATAAATGAAGTAAAATTAAAAACAATGCTTCCGACTCTTGAAATTATTCCTTCAAATATAGGTTTGGTTGGAATTGAAAAAGAATTTGATCCTGAAATTGACAATCTTGTTATCAAAAAAAAGCTTGAGCCGATAGAAGATGATTATGACTATATTATTATAGATACTCCCCCGACACTCGGAATTATTACTATTAACGCCCTTAATGCAAGTGACAGTGTTATTATCCCTGTTCAAACGGAATATTTTGCCCTTGAAGGTCTGGCTCAGCTTTTAAAAACAATAACCCTTCTTCAGCATACGTCAAATCCGGGTCTTAAAATAAAAGGGATTCTGCCTACAATGTATACAAGAAAAAACAATCTTTCGAAACAGGTTTTGCAGGATTTAAAAAGATATTTTGATGATAAACTTTTCAAACTTCAACAGGGGATTATCACTATTCCCAGAAATATTAAATTGGCGGAAGCACCAAGTTTTGGAATACCCGTGATTCTGTATGACATAAAAAGTAAAGGTGCGGAAGCTTATCAGCTTTTAGCTAAAAAAATATTGGAGAGTGTCGAATGAAAAAACTTGGCAGAGGTCTTGGCGCGATATTGGAAGATGTTGAAGCGGGATATTTAAAAAGTATGCCAAATGCCGGCATTAAAGAAATCGAATTAAGTAAAATAGAACCAAATCCTTTTCAGCCAAGAAAAAGTTTTAATGAAGAATCAATCAGTGAATTGGCTAAATCTATTCAAAAGCACGGATTAATGCAACCTGTAATTGTTATAGAAAAAGATAATAAATATATATTGGTTGCAGGCGAAAGAAGATTCAGGGCAATGCAGTATTTAAGCAAAGAAAAAATTACAGCAATAATAAGCGATATACCTATAAAGGATTTGAGAGAATATGCGTTAATAGAAAATATTCAAAGAGAAGATTTAAACCCTTTGGAAGTTGCCTATTCCCTTAAGTCGTTGATTGACGAGTATGATTTTACACATGAAGAACTTGCAAAAAATATAGGTAAAAGCAGAAGTTATATTACGAATATGTTAAGAATTTTATCTCTGCCGGAATTTGTCCAAAACAAGCTTTTAACAAATAAAATTTCTTTTGGACATGCTAAAATTTTATCCGGTTTGGAAGAAAATGAGTTAAAAACAGTTGTAAATAATATAGAAAATAAATCTTTAAGCGTTAGAGAAACGGAAAATTTAATTAAAAGATTAAAAAATAAATCAGATAAACTTCAAAAAAATGAGGATATTAAAGAAGAAATATTAATTCTTGCCCAAAAGATTAAAAAATTTGGAATAAAAATTGATTTGGGAAAAGATTATGTTAAGTTAAAATTTAAAAATGAAACAGATTTTCAAAATTTGAGAAATTTTTTGAAAAAGTTAGATTAAATTTATGTTAAAATTTCATAAAAAGGAGATTTAATGATGAATTTAAATTTAGGTGTTATGCTTATAATCGCCGGTATTTTTTTTATTACAATGATTTTACTTAAAATCTGGTTGTTTGATCCATTAATTAAATTTATGGATGAAAGAGATAAAACGCTTAAAAAAGAACTTCAGATAATTAATCAAAACAGCGAAGAAACAAAAGCAGTTGAAGAAGAAATAAAAACTGTTTTGCAGCATGCAAAAGATGATGCGAAAAAAATATTAGATGAAGGAAAAATGAAAGCTTTTGAAGAAGCTGAAAAAATAAAAGTTTTAAAAAGAAATGAAATAGAAGAAGCTAAAGAGTCACTAAAATTAATATTGCAAAAAGAAAAAGCAAATATTTTAAATGAACTTTTAAAAGAAAAAGAAGGAATTAAAACATTAGCTGAAAAAAAATTAAGGAATGTGGCATGAAAAAAATAACTGCTTTACTGATTTTTTTGGGTGTATTTGCTTTTGCCAATGAAACAGGTCATACCGATATAATTCCAAGAACAATAAATTTTCTTATATATGTTGCTATTCTTTGGTATTTAGCGGGAAATAAAGTCATCAATTTTTTCAAACAGAGAAAAGAAAATATTGCAAAAAAATTTAATGAAGTCGAAGATAAATTAAAAGAATCAAAACTAAGAAAAGAAGCGTTAAAAGCGGAACTTGGAAATGCTAAAATAAAAGCAAAAGAAATGGTGGAAAACGCAAAAGAAGAAACGAAATTTATTGAAAAGAAAATGAAAGCCCAGGCAGAGAATGAAGCCGCATTACTTCAAAAACAATTTGAAGAATTTAAAGATGTTGAATCTAAAAAAATTAAAAAAGAAGTTGTTAAAGAATTTTTAAAAGAAACATTAAAAGACGTTCATATTAACAGTGACGATGCAGTTAAAATAATATTAAAGGTGGCATAATGATAGTTGAAAAATACACCAAAGCGTTGCTGGAAGCGTTGAATGAAGACGAAATTATAAATGTGTATGAAGCAATTTCAAAAGTTGCTCTTTTGGCAAATGACCAAAAATTTATTTTGATAATTAAATCACCTCTTTTGAGTATGGATGAGAAATTAGATTTTTTATCTTCTTTAGCAGAAAGTAAGAATTTTAAATTGATTAATTTTTTTAAAATTTTGTTATTAAATAAAAGAATCGATTTAATTAGAAAAATGGATGAAAGCCTGTATGCCAAAGTTTCAAAGCATTTAAACACATATTCCGGAAGCGTAGAAGGCAAAATAAATGAAAGTTCGTTAAAAGAATTGGAAAGAAAACTTTCTGAAACATTTAATGCAACTATTAAACTTCAGTTAAAAAGGAGTGATTTGAATGGAATCAAGGTTTTTGTTGATGTTTTAGATGTTGAAGTTTATTTGAATGAAGACAGAATTAAAAGTAATTTAATTCAACAAATTTTAAAAGCAATCTAAAGAAAGGAGTATAAGTGGTACAAGAAATAACCTCTATAATAAAAGAAAAAATTGAAAATTTCGATCTTAAAGTTGATGTAGAAGAAGTAGGAAAAGTTATCTATTCTGCCGATGGTATTGCAAAAGTTTATGGTTTAACAAATGCAATGGCCGGTGAAATGGTAGAATTTGAAACTGGTGAAACAGGTTTGGTATTTAACCTGGAAACCGATAATGTCGGTATTGTTGTTTTAGGCAGCGGTACAGAAATTAGAGAAGGAAGCAGTGTTAAAAGGCTTGGCAAATTAATTTCTGTTCCTGTTGGCGATGCGGTAATCGGTAGAGTTGTTAATTCATTAGGAGAACCGATTGATGGAAAGGGTGAAATTGAAGCGGCGGAATATAAATATGTTGAAGAAAAAGCCCCCGGTATTATTGAAAGAAAATCTGTGCATGAACCGTTGCAGACAGGGCTTAAATCAATTGATGCGTTAGTGCCAATCGGAAGAGGGCAAAGGGAACTTATTATTGGAGACAGACAAACAGGTAAAACCACTGTTGCTATTGACGCAATTCTTAATCAAAAAGGTCAAGATGTTGTTTGTATTTATGTTGCTATTGGCCAAAAAGAATCAACTGTTGCAAATGTTGTCAAAGTTTTGGAAGAATACGGAGCTATGGATTATACAATAGTGGTTAACGCCGGTGCCAGTGAGGCAGCTTCTCTTAAATATTTAGCTCCGTATGCAGGTGTTACCATGGGTGAATATTTTAGAGACAACGGAAGGCATGCGTTAATTGTTTACGATGATTTAAGTAAGCATGCCGATGCATACAGAGAAATGTCTCTTCTTTTAAGAAGACCTCCTGGAAGAGAAGCATATCCTGGAGATGTTTTTTATTTGCATTCCAGATTGCTTGAAAGAGCTGCAAAGCTTAATGATGAACTTGGAGCCGGAAGTTTAACCGCTTTACCGATAATTGAGACAAAAGGCGGAGATGTTGCCGCTTATATTCCGACAAATGTAATTTCTATTACCGACGGACAAATTTTCTTGGAAACAAACCTTTTCAATAAAGGTATAAGGCCTGCAATTAATGTCGGTTTGTCAGTTTCAAGAGTGGGAGGGGCTGCACAGATTAAAGCGATGAAACAGGTGGCCGGGACTCTTAGACTTGATTTGGCTCAATACAGAGAGCTTGAAGCTTTTGCTCAATTTGCAAGTGATCTTGATGAAGCAAGTAGAAAACAGCTTGAACGGGGGCAAAGGCTTGTTGAAATCTTAAAACAGCCGGCTCATCAGCCTTTGAGCGTTGAAAAACAAGTAGTTATTATTTATTCTGCTACAAAAGGGTATTTGGATGATTTGCCTGTGGTATCAATTAGAAAATTTGAAGATGATCTTTATCCGTTTATTGAAACCAAGTATCCACAAATTTTTGAGAATATTAGAAGTAAAAAACAGCTTGATTCGCAAACAGAGGATATATTGAAAAACGCATTGGAAGAATTTAAGGCACAGTTTAGTCCAGAAGGATAATATATGGCAACTTTAAAAGAATTAAAAAACCAAATAGCAAGTGTAAAAAATACACAAAAAACAACGCATGCAATGAAACTCGTTTCTACCGCAAAATTAAAAAGAGCGGAAGAGGCAATGCTTCTTTTGCGTGATTATGCTAAAAAAATCGATGAAGTTATGAATGATATATCATCAAGAATGTCTTCTGTAAAAGATACAAGTAGCATAAGAGCTTTTTCCGATATACAAGAAGTAAAAAAGATTGATTTAATTGTTATCAGTGCCGATAAAGGTTTGTGTGGAGGTTTTAATCATCATATAATAAAAGAAACATTAAATAAAATTGACGAATTAAAATCTAAAAATATAAAAATCAGATTAAAAGTTATTGGTAAAAAGGCCATTGAGTATTTTAAATTTATAGGTATTGATTTATTTGAAGAGTATATTAATCTTTCTTCATCTCCTAATTATGAAAAGGCGGTTGAAGTGATTTCAAATTCATATAAAGATTTTGTAAATGAAGACATAGACAATATTATACTTATTTACAATGGTTATGTGAATAAACTTACGCAGCAGGTACATATTCAGGAATTGTTGCCTATAAAAATTAATAAAGTTAATAATAACGAATATTTAGAAGTTGAACCAAAAGAAGATTACGAGATTATTCTGGAAAGTTTGGTTAAAAAATATATTGATTATATGATGTATTTTGCATTGTTAGATTCGCTTGCGGGCGAACATAGTGCAAGAATGCAGGCCATGGAATCTGCTACTAATAATGCTAAAGATATGGTTCATCAGTTGACGTTGGCGTTTAATAAAGCCAGACAAGAATCCGTAACAAGGGAACTTATTGAAATAGTTACTGCTATGGAAGCTATGAAGAAAAAATAAAGGAGAACTATGGAAGGTAAAGTAATACAAGTTTTAGGACCTGTTATTGATGTTGAATTTAAATCTGACAGCGTTCCTAAAATTAATGACGCGTTGATTGTTGAATTTGAAGCTGAAGGTAAAAAGAAAAAAGTTGTATTGGAAGTTGCCGCTCAAATCGGTGATAATGTTGTTAGAACAATTGCTATGGATTTAACGGACGGACTAGTTAGGGGAACTGCAGTAATTTCAACCGGTGGTCCGATTAAAGTGCCTGTTGGTTCAGCAGTACTCGGCAGAATTTTTAATGTTACCGGAAATGTTATCGATGGAGGTGAAGAGATTCCAGATGATGTCCAAAGATGGTCTATTCACAGAAATGCTCCTGCTTTTGAAGATCAGTCAACCAAAATGGAAATTTTTGAAAGCGGTATTAAAGTGGTTGATTTGCTTTGTCCTTATATGAAAGGCGGAAAAACAGGATTATTCGGAGGTGCCGGTGTTGGTAAAACAGTTATTATTATGGAATTAATTCATAATGTTGCGTATAAGCACAGTGGATATTCTGTATTCGCAGGTGTAGGAGAAAGAACAAGAGAAGGGAATGATCTCTATCATGAAATGACAGAAAGTGGCGTTTTGGATAAGGTAGCTTTGTGTTATGGTCAGATGAACGAGCCTCCTGGATGTAGAAACAGGGTTGCTTTGAGCGGTCTTACGATGGCAGAATATTTCAGGGACGTTGAACACAGAGACGTGTTAATGTTTATTGATAACATATTCAGATTTGCTCAGGCAGGCGCTGAAATGTCAGCATTACTTGGCAGAATTCCAAGCGCTGTTGGCTATCAGCCTACACTTGCAACTGAAATGGGAAGATTACAGGAGAGAATTACATCAACAAAAAATGGATCAATTACATCTATTCAGGCTGTATACGTTCCGGCTGATGATTTAACCGACCCAGCTCCGGCAAGTGTTTTTGCCCATTTGGATGCAACAACTGTTTTAAACAGAAAGATCGCAGAAAAAGGTATCTATCCGGCTGTTGATCCGCTTGATTCAACAAGTAGGATTCTTGATCCGCAAATTGTGGGTAAAGAGCATTACAAAGTTGCAAGAGGTGTTCAGGAAGTATTGCAAAAATATAAA
The DNA here is from genome assembly GCA_964410645.1 of uncultured Nautiliales bacterium. Taxonomy (GTDB): domain Bacteria; phylum Campylobacterota; class Campylobacteria; order Campylobacterales; family Nautiliaceae; genus JALTBU01. Next base: position 41,370 of record CAYPHV010000001.1, on the reverse strand, counting down.
GATTTACAGGATATTATTGCAATTTTGGGAATGGATGAATTAAGTGAAGAAGATAAATTAACTGTTAGTAGAGCTAGAAAAATTGAAAAATTCCTTTCTCAACCGTTTTTTGTTGCCAAAGTTTTTACAGGTGCGGATGGCAGATATGTTGAGCTCAATAAAACTATTGAAGGCTTTAAGGGTATTCTTGAAGGAAAATACGATGATATTCCTGAAAATGCATTTTATATGGTTGGGGATTTAGAGGAAGTAAAAGAAAAAGCCCAAAAAATGCAGAGTAAATAAAAGGGATTATGATGAAACTTGATATTGTAACGCCGTTAGGCAGGGTTTTTAACGGTGAAATAAAAGAAGCAACTTTTCCCGGTACGGAAGGAGAATTTGGAGTTCTTGACAAACATGCCCCTTTGGTTACAAATTTATCGCCGGGTGTTATAACAATTATAAAACCCGATGGTAAACAAGAAATGATAGCTATTAACTGGGGACATGTAGAAGTAACGCCTGATCATGTTGATGTATTGGCTGATGGTGCTGTGCCGATTACCGGTCCTGATGAGAGCAGTATTGCCAGTGCTATTGAAAAGGCAAAACAGCTTCTTAAGGGTGCAACGGATTCTGATACTTTAATGGCAACTGTTTCTGCAAAGATTGAGAGTGCTGCCAGAAATATCTAAATTCTTAGCCAATCCAATTAATATAATTATTTTAGGTTGGCTGGGAATATATCTTTTTTTTGTTTTTTTTGTTTTTTTCTATAAATTATTGCAATTAACTTCTTGGATAAAAAAAGAAAAAGATGCATTTAATTCTTTAATGATGAGCAATGTTTTTCCTGTTACTTCTTCTTTAAAATCGTGTATTGAAAAATCTGAAACAGTAAACAGATATAGTTTTAATGTATGTATAGAAGCTGCAAGAATGAAAGCGTCAAATGGTCTTACTTTTTTAAGTATTGTCGCTTCTACCGCTCCGTTTATAGGTTTGTTTGGGACTGTTATAGGGATACTTACTGCCTTTAACAGTATGCAAAGTCTCACTACTATAAATATGATAGCTCCGGCAATAGCTGATGCTTTAATTGCCACTGCGGCAGGTATAATTACTGCCATACCGGCATATAGTTTTCATCAGTTGCTCTCAAAAAAAATAGAAGATTTGATATCTATATTAAAAATGCAAAAGGATTTATATTTGTCTCATGAGAAAGCCTGAATTAAATATTACTCCTTTTGTTGATATTATGCTTGTTTTGTTGGCTATTTTAATGGTTTCAGTCAGTGTCCCTACTTATCAGGAAAAAACTGTTGATTTGCCTCAGGGAAGCCAAACAAATCCTGCAGAAAAAAAAGCTACAATAACAATCGTAATTAAAAAAAACGGTAGTGTCTTTGTTAATAAAGAACAAATGCCACTTAATAATTTTTTAGAAAATTTCAATTTAAAATATGGAAATTATAATAAAAATTCATTAATATATATTGCAGCCGATAAAAATATAAAATATAATATTTTTATGAAAGTTTATTCATCTGTTGTCAAAACCGGATTTAGACAAATAGGATTACTCACTAAATGAGAATTTTTTTGGCTTTTTTGTTTTCTTTGATATCTTATTCTCTGGTTTTACTTTTTTTTATTTTTATTTTTTCGCAAAAGCCTAAAACAGAAGAAAAAGTTTTTGTTCATACTGCAATAGTAACCAAAAATTTTTCTTATAAAAGAATAAACAGGATTAAAAAATCTAAAAAAAGCAGTATTCAAAAAATTAAAAAAATTATTAAAAATAAAGCAGGTTCAAAAAGCAGTTTTACAAAAGGTGGAAATGTTAATTTTAATGATATTTTTAAAAATGTAAAAAATAATGTTCCAACTAAAAAAATAAATTTGAAGAAAAATCTAAATTTAAGCAGATTTAAAGGCAATATTAAAAATCAGCTTAACAAACTAAAAAATATTAATATTGATATAAGTTATTCAGCCAAATCAAATTCAAATAAAGGGAAAATAAACGAATTAATAAATAAAATATATCAAATCTGGAACAATATATCTTATATTCCCGGAGAATATGCTACAATAAAATTTATAAATCAAAACGGCAATATCAGTGTATTGATTCTTAAGAGCAATTTAGATGAGGAGAAACAAAAAGAACTGATTTCTCAAGTTCAAAATATTAAATTCAATAAAAATATAGAAATAATTATCAAATTTCAGACAAAGGTTCATAAATGAAAAAAATAATAGGTATTTTATTAATAGCGATTTCTTTATTTGCAAAAGAAATTGTTATAACAAAGTATATAAATAATAAACCCGATATTATTGTTAATTTTTCCGGTCCCAAAACGGTTAAAAAAATATTAAAAATGGACTTTACGGTGCTGGATCATTTTAACGTAACTTATGAAAACAATGATTCAAAAGACATTAATGCTACAATGAAATTTGATATAAATTATAATAAATCAAAACGAATGTTAAAAGTGAATTATATCCAACAGAATAATATTGTTTTAAAAAAAGAATATAAATCAAATACATATGCATATTTTCCTTTTTTGGTTCATTATGCAGTTTATGATATTAATAAATATTTTAGTATGCCGAGTGCAAAATTTTTGATTAGAAAAGTGGTATATTCAATTTTGGATGCTCCAAAGGAATCTTCTATTTATTTATCAGATTATAGTCTTTCATATAAAAAATTATTAATCAGCGGCGGGCTTAATATTTTTCCGAAATGGGCAAATAAGAATCAGAGTGCTATTTATTTTACAAAATATCAAAGGCTTCCCACGTTGTATAAATTTAATATTTATACAGGAAAACTTACTAAAATTTTATCATCCCAGGGGTTATTAATTGTTTCTGACGTTAATCCAAAAAAAGGAATATTACTGAGTATAGCTCCTAATGGAATGCCGGATGTTTATTTGTATAAAAATAAGAAATTAACAAAAATAACCGATTATTCCGGAATAGACGTAAATGGTAAATTTTGGGGAGATAAAATAGTCTTTGTATCCAACAGATACGGAATTCCTTGTGTGTTTCAAAAAAATATAAATTCCGGTGTCGTAACAAGGGTTTTATATCATGGCAAAAACCAGGTGGGAGTTGACGCTTTTGGAAATTATCTGGTAATAAGCACCAGAGAAAGCAATAATGCTTTTAATGCAAATACATTTAATCTGTTTTTGATTAATAAAAATGATGATTCAATAAAAAGATTGACTTTTGGAGGACAAAATATGTTTCCTAATTTTTCTGTTGACGGAAATTCAATTATGTTTATAAAACAAAAGAATTTTTACAGTAAAATTGGTATAATACGGTTGAATGAAAACAAAATTTTTTATTATCGACTGCCAAAGATATTGCAATCATTTGATTGGTAAAAATTAACAAAGGAGAAAAATATGAAAAAAAGTTTCTTATTGACAGCTGCCGCTGCAGTTTTGATAATTACAGGATGTTCAAAACAACCTAATTTGGAAAATGCAAATGTGCAATCCCAGCAGGTTCAAAAAACAAATGCTCAAAATGCTTCAGAAGCAAATGGAAGCGTGAACACTGAAAATGCTAATGTTCAAAGCAAAACACTAGGCGGAGGTGCTTTGGTTCAAAACAGCAACCAAAAATTTGCTAAAAAATTAGTAAGCATTGTTGTTTATTTTGATTTTGACAAATATAATATAAGAAAAGATCAATTGCCAAAAGTTGAAAAATTGGCAAAAATTATTGAATCCAATCCAAGTAATTATACTGTAAGAATTGAAGGTAACTGCGATGAATGGGGTACAGAAGAATATAATTACGCTTTGGGATTAAAAAGAGCGGATATATTAAAAAATGCATTGATCAAGCTTGGTGTTGATCCGAAAAAACTTACAATTATCAGCTATGGGGAATTAAATCCTGTATGCAGTGCCCATGCAAAATGGTGCTGGAAATTAAACAGAAGAGATAATTTTACATATCTTCCGTAAATTAGATACAATTCCTTAAAAAAGGAATTGTATGAAAAAACTTCTTTTTATTTTACCCGCTTTGCTATTTGCAGATGTGAATCCCTTCAACGCAGGTAATTTAAATTCAAATGCACCTTACGGTCTAAGCTCTGATGAGAAAGTTATTTTGGAAAATAAAAAAGATATAAGTTCATTACATAGCAATATAAATAATGTTCAAAAAAATATAGCTAAAATTGAATTAAAATTATCAAATTATGATGATGTTATCAATAATAAATTAAGTGCATTTCCTACTGTGATAGATGAAGTAAATAACGCTATGAACGATATAAATGCATTGAAAAAAGAAAATAATCAGACACAAAGTCAAATTAATAATATTGACAAGGAAATAAATGTCTTAAAAAATAAAATAAATTCTGTTGAAAATAATATAACTGTAATGAGGATGTCAATAAAAGAGATGGTAAAAATTCAAAACCAAAATTTTCTGGCGTTAAAACAGAGTATTTTGGAGATTGTGAATAAAATCAATCAGCCAAAACAAGGCCTTTCTTTAAAGCATATTTTTTTAAAAGCGAAAGCATATTTTTTAAAAAATAAATTGAATAGTGCAAAGAAATTATTTATATATACATTATCTAAAAATTATCTTCCGGCAACATCAAGTTTTTATTTGGGTGAAATTGCATATAAACAAAAAAAATATAATGACGCTTTAGCGTATTATAAAAAAAGTATAAATCTTTATCCTAAAAAAACATCATTTACATCCGAACTTTTATATCATACAGGCATTTCATTTGTAAAAATAAACAATAAAAAAGTAGCAAAAATTACTTTTAAAAAATTAATTTATGATTATCCTTTGTCAAAATATGCTAAATTGGCGAAAATTGAGTTGGAAAAAATAAAGTAATATGTTATACTTGAAGTTAATTAAATTTTTAAAGGATAAATATGGCAAATGTATACGGTATTGAATATACAGTAAAAAACTCAAAAGATGAAGTGGTTGACAGCAACAAAGGGCAAGCTCCACTTGAATTTATAGCAGGTAAAGGTCAGATTATTCCAGGTCTTGAAAAAGAAATAGAACAGATGAATGTCGGTGATGAAAAAACTGTTAATGTTTCTTCAAAGGAAGCGTATGGGGAGTATAACCCTGAAATGGTTCAAGAAGCTCCAAAAAATCAGTTCGAAGGAATTGAACTTAAAAAAGGAATGACTCTTTATGGGCAAACTCCGGACGGACAGACTATAGCAGTTGTAGTTAAAGATTTTGATGATAACAAAGTTACAATTGATTATAATCATCCGTTAGCAGGAGTTGATTTGACATTTGACGTAAAAGTTGTTACAAAAAGAGAAGCAACTACCGATGAAACTTTAACAGGTAAGATTGGCGGAAATTCTTAAGGATATGCAAGGGTGTGCAATTGCAATTAAGACAATTGCATTCTTATTAAATAGTTATTTCCTTAATATCAGCAATATTAAAAAATTCTTTATATAAAGAAGCTACTAATGAGCGTCTATTATGACGGATTTTTTTATTTTCTACATTAACTAAAACATTATCAAAAAATTTATCTATTAACGGTTTAAGAGAAATTAAAAAATCTAATTTTTTTTCTAAATCTGCAATTTTGCGTGCTTTTTGTAATTGTTTGTATAATTCTTTTTCTTCTGTTTCGGAAAATAAATTTTCATCAATATATATTGTGGTCAAATCGAAGTCTTTTACAATATTTGCCACTCTTTTAAAAGTAATACTCAAATCTTTTAAATCATTGCTTGTTACTATTTGATTCAATAATTTTATTTTTTTATCGATTTCAATCAAATTGCTTTCTCCTGTAGCAACAACCGCTCTAATTACTGTTGGATTTACTTTATAAAATTTATATATTCTTTCAAAAATAAATTCTGTTATTTCATTAGTATTAATATTTTTATAATTGCTTTGTAAATCAGAAATTGTTTGTTTAATATCAAGTGGAATATTGTTTTCTATTGATATCTTTATAATATAATTGGCGGCTCTTCTTAGCCCGAATGGGTCTTTGTTTCCTTTGGGTTTTTTATTGATACTGAAAAGTCCTAAAATAGTATCAAGATTTCTGGCTATATTCAAAAGAGCCGATGTTTTATTACTTGCGCTGTCTGAATATTGTTCTTTTATTGCTGTTGCCACTTCCTCATTTATGCCTTCTTTAAGTGCATAATAGTATCCCATAACGCCTTGAAGCTCAGTAAATTCGTAAACCATTTCTGTGAGCAAATCAGCTTTTGCAAGATTGACCGCCGTTTTACATTTTTGTAAATCTCCGTTATATTTTTTTGCCAAATATTCAATTATTTTTTCTTCTCTTTTTACCTTGTCGTAAAGTGTTCCCAAATTATCCATATAAACGATATCTTTTAGCCCTTCGATATTAAGTTTGTTTTTTAAGTCATTTTCATAAAAAAACAAAGCGTCTGAAAGTCTTGCACGAAGAACTTTTTCGTTTCCGGAAATAATTTTAGAAAAATTATCTGTAAAGGCATTACTTACAACTATAAATTTATTTGTAAGTTTTTTATTTTTATAAACAGGGAAATATCTTTGATGTTCTTTCATGGAAGTGATAATTACTTCAGGTGGTAATACCAAAAATTCTTTGTCAAAACTTCCAATTAAAGCTGTAGGATATTCTGTAATTGCTACTATTTCTTCAAGTAAATTTTTATCTATTTCAACTTTTATGCTTTTTTCCCGTTCAATTTGCTTGATTTCTTCTAAAATTTTCTTTTTTCTTTCATTTGGGTAAAGTATGACCCCGTTTTTATCCAATTTAGAAAAATAATCGCCTGCAAAATCAATAAAAATAGGTTTTTTTATAATTCTGTTGCCAAAAGTAAAATTACCTGAAGTTATACAGAAGCTTTCAAAATTGACAGTTTCATTTTCAAGTATGCATAAAATCCATCTGATAGGTCTTATAAATTCTTCCTGACATTCTCCCCATTTCATAGCTTTACCGAAATTTAAGCTTTTAAGCCATTTTTCAATCATTTTTGGAAGAAGTACTTTTGCCTCTTTTCCTTTGATGTCTTTTTTATAATATAAAAATTCGTCATGACCTTTTGTTTTGTATTTTACCTCATTTGGTGAAATGCCGCATTTATTTGCAAAGCTTTCAATTGCTTTTGGGTTTTTTTCTGCGATTTTTTTAGGGGCTCCCCAAATTTCTTCCTGTCTGTCAGGCTGTTTTACAGGAAATTCTCTATGCCATAAAGTAAGTCTTCTTGGTGTATAAAAAAAATTAAAATTTGTTTTTAAATTATTTTTTTCTAAAATATCAAGCCAATTTTTTTCAATATTTGGTAAAACTTTAAGTAAAGGAATAGCAGGTAATTCTTCTGTTCCGATTTCTATTAATAAAGGCTTTAACATTTATGTCCTTTTTTAAACGTATTTTATCGAAATTATTTGAAGTTGATATTTTTTATATTCTAAAAATGAAAGGGACTATCAAAAAAACCGCAAATTCTTTTATAAATTACAAGATTTGTAAATATTGTATTTCCAGGGAATAAGATAAAATTTTATCTTTCTAAATCCCCTAAAATACGTAAATAATTTTTATATATAGGTTCGTCTACATATAAGCCGTTAATTGTAAAAGGTCCGTTTTTTTCAAACTTTTCAACAATCATTTTTGCAAATTCTAAATCTTCTTTGAAAATATTATTTGCTATTTCAACTTGAGCCGGAGTTATACATCCGACTCCTTTAATTCCCATATTTTTTTGAAGCATGCACCAGCTGGAAAATCCTTTTAAATCTTTATAGTTTTGATAAACAAATCCGATTGGTGTAATGCCGTTATAATTGGAATATAAAGAAAAATCGGCTAATATTCTGTGAATAAAAGGATTGTCCGTATTAATAACGGAATGGGGAATATTTAATTCATTCAATAAGTCATAAATTCCCAAATAAAAAGTTTTAATTTTGGGATGAACAAAATCTTTTAAATTTAAAAACATTTCTTTTGTTTCAACGGAAATGTGTATATTTTTGTTTGTTAAAAAAAAGATATTGTCAATGTCTTCTATTGAGTTAACTTTCGGCACCCTAAAGGCATTAAAATTAAATTTATCTAAAAATTTAATTTCTTCTTTACCGTTTTTATCCAAAGGGTTGATTCTTATAACTATTTCTTTATCCGGATTGTTGTAACGGGAAAGAAAAACGGCTGTCATTATTGTCGATATTTCTTTTTTTTCCGCAGGAACTCCGTCTTCAAGGTTTAGCATAATTATATCAGCCGGTATTTCATCTATTTTGTTTAAATGTTTTATATTGTGCCCGCTTACCATCAAAGCACTTCTTTTTTTTGTTGTGACTAATTTATGCTTTTTGGGCTTTTCAATCAAAGAAAGGGCTTTTTTCGTATCATTATTTTGAACTATTTTTTCAATTTCATAAATATTTTTAAAAATCATTTTTTATTCCTTATTGATTGAATATATAAATAAATCGCGCTGATTTCTTTATTTGTCAGATAATCATATTTTGGCATAACAGAAAGTTTGGTGTGAAAAAGTTTTTTTGTAAAACTTTCGAAATTTATACCGGTGATATCAGGGGCTTTTATTATTTTTAAAATTTTGTGTTTATTCTTGATTATGTAATATTTTGCAATTGTTTCACCCTGAGCCTTTTCACCGTGACATTTAGCACAGCTTATACCCCTTGGATTATGATAAAGCATTTTTCCATATTCCAAATTTGTAATAAACCAGTCTTCTTTGGCGAGTAGAAAAAGGGGAAATATTAATAAAATTAATTTCAATAATAGCCTTTTATGTTAAAATTCTGAAATATTTTACCAAAAAGGAAACATTATGGCAATTTTAGACGGTAAAAAACTGTCAGAAAAAATAAAATTAGAAGTAAAAGAAGAAGTTGAAAAATTAAAAAAAGACGGTATTACTCCCGGGCTTGCTGTTATTTTAGTGGGGAGCAATCCTGCCAGTCAGACATATGTTCGAATGAAAAATGAAGCTTGTAAAAAAACGGGTATTTATTCTGTTGTTCACGAATTTCCAGATACAATAAGTGAGAAAGAGCTTCTTTCGACTATTGATATGATTAATAAAAATCCTAATCTTCACGGACTTTTGATCCAGCTGCCTCTTCCAAAACATATTGATGCTACAAAAGTTCTTGAAAAGATTTCTCCTGCTAAAGATGTTGACGGATTTCATCCATACAATATGGGAAGGTTGGTTGTAGGACTGGATGGATTTGTTCCTTGCACTCCTCTTGGCGTAATGAAAATGTTTGAAGAATACAATATTGATGTAAAGGGAAAAGATGTGTGCGTTGTAGGAGCCAGCAATATAGTAGGAAAACCGATGTTGGCTCTTTTGCTTAATAAAATGGCAACAGTGGATATTTGCCATATAGCAACAAAAAATTTAAAAGAACATACAAAAAGAGCTGATATTGTAATAGTGGGAGTCGGAAAACCAAATTTAATTACGGAGGATATGGTCAAAGAAGGTGCAATAGTTGTAGATATTGGGATAAATAAATTATCTAACGGAAAACTGGCCGGAGATGTCGATTTTGAAAATGTAAGTAAAAAAAGTTCATATATTTCCCCGGTACCAGGCGGAGTAGGGCCTATGACGATTGCAATGCTTTTAAAAAATACAATAAAAGCTGTTAAAAGTTTTAAAGGTAATTAATGAAAGAAAAAATGAAAAAATTATATTATTGGTCTAACACATGGACAGGAACAATTGTAATTGTATTGCTTGTGATTTTCTTTTTAGCCCAGGCTTTTATAATTCCAAGCGGAAGTATGGAAAGAACACTGTTACCAGGAGATGCGCTATTTGCCAAGAAATTTGCATACGGAATTCCAATTCCCCATATTCCCTGGCTTGAAATACCTATTTTGCCTGATTTTAGAGGTGACGGACATTTGATAGACGGGCCGAAACCGAAAAGAGGAGATATTGTTATTTTTCGTTTTCCTCTTAAACCTTCAATGCATTTTGTTAAAAGATGTGTTGCTACCGGAGGAGATAAACTGATGGTTAGAAATAAACATTTGCTTTTGAGAATTCAAAACAGCGATAAAAAAACAATTAAATTTGCACAGAAAATGGGAGCTTCCTTAAAAACTATAAATGGTGAAATTTGGGCGGTTGATCCTTATATAAAAAAATATCCCGGGGTTCATCATGATAAGAGTGTCAATTTTCCTGAAGAAATAATGAATTATGGCCCTATAGTGGTTCCTAAAGGACAGTTTTTTATGATGGGCGATAACAGGGATCATAGTGATGATTCAAGATTTTGGGGTCCTGTAAAATATAAATATATAGTTGGAAAACCATGGTTTATTTATATGAGTTGGGATAAAAATTTTACAATACGATGGAACAGGGTAGGTAAAACCACCTGGGATATAGAAGAAGAATTTAGAAAAGGGAAAAAGCCTTATCTTACTGATGGATGCAATTAGTAATGAAAAACAAATGGAGATTAAATGGAATTATTAATTAAATACAGCGCTTTGGTTTTGGCTTTTTTAGTAGCTATTATTGGCCATGAAATAATGCATGGATTAGTTGCAAAGCATTATGGAGATAATACTGCGAAAAATGCTGGAAGACTTAGTATTAATCCAATAAAACATATTGATTTATTCGGCAGTATTATTTTCCCGATTCTTTTGTATTTGTCTCAAAAAGTTGCAGGAATGTCTAATCCGATTATTTTCGGATGGGCTAAACCTGTGCCTGTAAATATATTTACTGTTATTGAAAATGGCGGTTATTTAGCCGGTGTTGCGGTAAGTTTAGCAGGAGTTACTTATAATTTTTTTATTGCGATTATCGCTTCAAGCCTTGTTTCGTTTTTTTATCCACCTCAAAATATTTTAAGTGCGTTTATGTTTTTATTTATATATTATCTTGTAATAATAGATGTTATTTTGGCTGTATTTAATTTAATTCCTGTTCCGCCGCTTGACGGTGCAAATGCACTTAAATTTTTGTCAATGCAATTCAAATGGAGCGGTATAGTAAAATTTTATAATAAAATAGAACCATATGGGATGATTATTCTTTTAATAATTCTTTTTACTCCCCTTATCAATTATGCGTTTTATCCGGCAGAATGGATAATCCATCTGCTTTTGGGCTAATCTTTAAACCAGCTTTTTACTTTATCTATTGCTTCATCCAAAAAAGATTTATGCTTTTTTATCTCTTTTGTAAAACTTTCATGTAATTTTTCAAGCAGTTCTTTTTGGCTTTTATTAAGTTTTTTAGGATATGTAATATTAATAATTGCATATAAATTGCCTTTATACCCGGTGTTTGGATCGGCTAGTCCTAAATTTTTAAATACTATTTGAGTTTTATCTTTTGTAAAAGGTTTTATTTCTATTTCTTTTGCTTTGCTAAGTGTCGGTATATTTATTTTATCTCCTAAAATTGCACTGGTAAAAAAAACAGGGATTTCAACTATTAAATTATTTCCTTCTCTTTTAAAAATTTTTGAAGGTTTTACTTTGAATATCAAATATAAATCGCCTCTACCTCTATTGCTGCTTTCATTGCCTTTTCCTGGAATTCTCATTTTCATACCGTTATCAACACCTGCGGGTATATCAATGTGAATTTTTTCTTTTTTGCGTATAAATCCACGTCCGTTACATTTTTTGCATTTTTCTTTAATAATATAGCCTTTTCCTCTACAGGTAGGGCATGTCTGGCTCATTCTGATAAAGCCATTTCCGGTTAGTATGCTTCCTTTTCCTTTACAGGTAGGGCATTTCTCTTTTTCTTTTGCGCCGCTGCCTCTGCATTCACGGCAAAGGGCAAAATATTCGATTTCTATTTCTTTGCTTATACCGTATGCCGCTTCTTCAAAATTTAAAGTAATTTCCAAAGCTTTATCTATATCATAAGGGGTATAACTTTTTTCTTCTTCAAATCCACTTCCGAATCCACCTTCGAACATATCGTTAAACATATCGAAAATATCATTAAAATTAAAGTCTGTTTTATAGCCTCTTCCTTCAAGGCCTTCTTTTCCATATTGATCATAAACAGCTTTTTTTTCATCATCACTTAATATTTGATATGCTTCATTAATTTGTTTAAATTTTTCTTCAGCTTCCGCGTTTCCGGGATTTTTATCTGGGTGATATTTCATAGCTAATTTTCTATAAGCTTTTTTTATTTCTATTTTTGTAGAACTTTTATTTATGCCCAGTATTTCGTAATAGTCCAATCTTTCCTCCTACGTTTTTTGATGAAATTATACAATAAAATAACAGGTATAAATGAGAAAGTGAATATTATTTTAATAGTAATAAGCTAAAAATCTATTGATATTTATTATGAGAGCAAATATTTTTTTAAAAGGCACACCTGTAAGCCGGGTTCTGTTTTAGAGAGTATTTATCTAGGCGCATACCTTGTGGTATCGCTCATGCGGAGGGTAAGATGCAAGGCTTTACCATCCCTCCTTGCTGCAGAGTGGGTTTGCCCAGCTAAAATATGTTGCCATATTTTCCGGTGAGCTCTTACCTCGCCGTTTCACCCTTACCAAATAAAAATTTGGCGGTTTGTTTTCTGTGGTACTTTCCCTCGCCTTACAGCGGCAGCCTGTTAGGCTGACTCATGCCTTGCGGCAGCCCGGACTTTCCTCTTTTTATAGCACTCTCTTGGTGTACCTTTATATAATTATATCAAATTTTATACCATATTCTCTCTAAATATAAACCGTTAGGGGCTGCTAAATCTTTATTTATTAATTTTTTCTTATTTAACTGTTTTTCAAGATCTGAAATTGTTAATTTTTTTTCATTTATTTGCAGTAAAAAATTTATTATTATTCTTATTTGACCTCTTAAAAAGCCGTTGCCTGTAATTTTTATTATTATAAACTGTTTATATGGCAATATGTATGCATTATAAATTTCGCGTTTATAATGATTGACACTGCTTCCTGTTTTTGCGAAAAATTGAAAATCATGTTTTCCTATTAATAAATTCAGTGATTGTTTTAGCAAAGCAGTATCTATTTTTTTAGGATAATAAGTAATATAATTATCGATAAACGGATTGGTGTAAGGAGATAAAACATATCTGTAGCTTCTTTTTTTTATATTTTTTCTGGGATGAAAATTATCGGCCACTATATATAGTTTTTTAAAATAAATTTCAGGCATCAGTATTTTATTTAAAACTATTTTCAATTTTTCCAAGTCCCAAAAGAATGGTATTTGAAATGTGACAATATGATTGAGGGCATGAACGCCTTTGTCTGTTCTTCCCGCATGATCAACTTTTGAATAAATTTTTATTTTTTTTAAAGCATTATGTATGCTTCCGATAACTGTTTTTTTATCAGGCTGAATCTGAAGGCCGTAAAATTTGCTGCCATCGTAAGCAATAACCGCTTTAACTAAAATTTTATTTTCCATTTATAAAGAATCACTCCTGTTATAAAAAACAGTGTCGGAAGTATTAATGAAAAAAGAAAATATTTATTGACAAAAGCCAACGTTATATAAAGCGCTAAAAGAATAATAGAATAAATAAAACTTTTATTTTTTTGAAGCCTTGGATGAAAAAAAGAAAAAACAGGTATAAAAAACAGCAGGGCAAAAGGTATTAACGCAAATGGAAGATATTTTTCGAGTAATTTTTTGTTATATTTAATATAATTGGTAAAATTAAAAATTGAAATGGAAACAACAGGCACAATCTGATGAATTTCAGTTTTATTGAAATTGATTTTTAATGATTTGTTAAAATCATATATTTTTCCATTATGCAGTATAAAATACAATATGCGGTGTTTAATCTTCAAATTTGCATTATCTGAAAATATTAATTCCTTTTTTTTATTGTTATACAGATAAACATTTTTAAATTCTTGTTTACTGTTTGAACCATTGGCAAAAAAAGACCATTCCCCAAGTTGTTGGGATAATTCTGAACTTTGAAAATTAAATTTTGCCTCTTGTCTTTTTTCTATTTTAAAATTGTTAAAAGCCATTTTGGAATAAGGTATTGAAATAAATAAAATAAAAAGATTTGTTACAGTAAATATCAAAGAAAGAATAATAACGGGTTTTAATATTTTAAAAGGTTTTAATCCAAGAGAAAACATTGCAATTAATTCCTGTGTTTCGGAAATAGAGGTATATATATTGACTGAAGATATAAAAAAAGATAAACCTGTTGCAATAAAAATTATTTGAGGCAGTGTCAGAAAATACATTTTTATCAATTCTTTAAAATTAATTTGAAAAGTAGATGTAACATTTGAAATATATATTATGAAAATAAGTGATATAATTATTCCCAAAATAAAAAAAATTGTAAAAAATGAATTAAAAAAATTTTTCAATAAATAAATAGAAAGTTTATTCATATAAAACACTCCAAATATATAAAAAATAATCTTTAAAATACCAGACTATAAAAGCTGAAAATGCCAAAAACGGAATAAACGGCAATTCGAGATCTTTTTTTGAAATTCTATTGTATAAAGATGGAAAAAGTGCAATAAAAGAAGCAAGAAAAATAGCTATCAGTGACAATTTTATTCCTAAAAGCGCACCCATTGTGCCTGCTAATATTATATCTCCTTCACCCATTGCCTCTTTTTTTATTATAAAACTTACATACCATCTGATTAAACTTATGCCGCCTATTAATATTAAAGCGTTTTTGAAATTATCAATTATATCCGGTGTTGCAAAAAATGAAAGTGTAAGGGCTAAAAGGTTTAGGCTGTCAGGTACCGCTTTGTAATCAAAATCTATCATACTGAGGGCAAGAAGCGTGGAAAATATGGAGAAATTAATAATAAAAAAAATATTGAACCCGCTTTTTTGAAATACCAAAACAGCAATTACGCCTGTTAAAAATTCAATAGCAGGGTATCTAAACGAAATTTTTTCACCGCAATATGCACATTTTCCTTTTAAAAAAATATAACTTATAATAGGAATATTATGCCACGGTTTGATAAATGCATTGCATTTAGGGCAATGGCTTGGCGGATATGCGATATTTTCCCCTTTTGGAACTCTGTAAATTACCACATTTAAAAAGCTGCCTATGCAAATTCCAATAATAAAAATGATTGTTTCGATTAATAACGGATTTTCCATTTAGTTCCTTTTAATTTAGCATTGTTAATTTTATATTCCTCCGAATTTTCTTTTCCGTTTTTTAAATTCTTTTAGTATTTTATCAAGTTCAGACGAATTAAAATCAGGCCATAGAGTTTTTGTAAAAAACATTTCAGCGTAGGCTATCTGCCAAAGTAAAAAATTACTGACACGTATTTCCCCGCTTGTTCTTACCAGTAAATCCACATCTGTGGTTATATCCAGGTTTTTTTGGATATTATCATATGTAATTTTTTCTTTTTTTCCCGTAATTTTAGTTATTGCTCTTGTAATTTCATCTCTCGCGCCGTAATTAAGAGCTAAAATCTGTGTTAGTTTTTTATTGTTTTTTGTCATTTCTTTTGTATGTGCAATTCTTTTTTTCAGTTTTTCTGAAAACTTGTTTAAGTTCCCGATAGTTTCAAATTTTACATCATTTTTAATATATGTGGAAAGTTCTTTTTTTAGCCAGGTATTAAGCAGTTTCATTAAAAAGTTTACTTCCGTTTTTGGTCTTTTCCAATTCTCTGTTGAAAACGCATATAACGTTAAAATGTTGATTTCCGGGTTATTTGAACAATATGTGGTTATTTCTTTTACAGTTTCGGCGCCTTTTTTGTGGCCTTCTATTCTTTGTAAGCCTCTTTTCTGTGCCCATCTTCCGTTTCCGTCCATTATTATAGCCAGATGCATTTTAAGCCTTTAAATTAAATAGATTTTCGCTAAACTCGTATAGCGGTTTTATGTCTGTTTTCAAATGTGTTTCTATTGTTAAATTTAATGAGTTTTTATTTTGTTTTATTAAATTTATCGTATTTTTATACGGAGAAAAAATAATCAGCTTATTGGCAAATATTTTTCCTTCAATTTCTCCTAGATGGTTAAAAACTGCAAAAAAATGTAATTTGTTTTTTTGATATTTATATTGAAGCAGAGCTTTTCTTTTTTCATTTATTGCCAAATGAAAAATTTTCTTTTGAACGGCTATAAATAAATTGGTAAAAAAAATAAATTCGGTTTTATTGGTGGCATTACTTAAATGGTTTAATATTGTTTCTTTACTAAAATGGTTTTCTTTTAAATTTGTTTTTTCAAAAATAGTAAATAACTGGGGTATTTTTTTAAGATTGGTTATTTGAATATTTAATCCTTTTTCTTTAATAAGTGCAAAGTATTTTCCCGGATTTAATTTGACAAAACTTTTTGTAACAATTTCTTTTTTATTTCCAAGATTAATTAAATAATTAAATTCGTTAATCTGCTTTTTTATTTCAATTCTAACGGGAAGCCTGCTGTTAAATTCACCTATGTTCTCAAATCTGTTTAAAGCTTTTAATAATTTACCGATTTCAGATATTTTTAACGGCATTCACTACCTTAAAAGCAATATTTTCTTTTGTGTCCTGAAGAAATTTAATTTCTTTGTTGTTTGTAATAAATTTAATTTCGGTTGTATCGCTTCCAAAATTATTTTTGGTTAAAAGATTAAGACATATAGCGTCAAGATTTTTTTTGATCAAAGCGTCTTTTGCATAAAAAACGGCATTTTTTTCATCTGTTTCTGCTTTAAAACCTATTTTTTTAAATTTTTTATTTTTAAGGCTTTCCAAAATATCGATATTTTTCATTAATTTTAAAGTAAGTTCGTTTCCTGAGCTTTTTTTAATTTTACCTTTTTGGTAGTTGGGCTTGTAATCTGCAATAGCGGCTGCCATAATCAGATAATCCGGATTTTCTCTTAAGACGGCTTCCAAATAATCATTTGCCGAAATAACTTTTATCTGCTTGATTTCTTTTGTCAGTTTATGCTCTTTGCTTGAAATTAATGTAACATCAGCCCCTTTTATATAAAAAGCTTTTGCCAGGGCTTCTCCCATTTTTCCGCTTGAAAAATTAGAAATAAATCTGACATCGTCAATTTTTTCAATACTTCCGCCGGCAGTGACTGTAACTTTTTTATTTTTCCAGAAGTTTTCTTTATTAATTTCCCTTAAAGTTCTTAAAAATATTTCTTTCGGTTCGGCCATTTTGCCTATTCCTGTATCTCCGCATGCCAGAAGACCGCTGTTTGCTTCGATAATGTTTAGTTTTTTAAAATTTTCCTGAGTTACGGAATGCAAATACATATTTGTATTGGCGCTGGGGGCAAAAAGAGTAACGGCTTTGGTTGCCAGATAAACCTGTAAAAGCAGATTGTCTCCGATGCCGCTTGCAGCTTTGTTTACTGTGTTTACAGTTGCGGGGGCAATTATGTAAATATCCGGCCATTTTGCAAAATCTATATGATTAAGCCCGCAGCTCCAGTCTTCTGAATTTTGTGTTAATACTTTATTCCTTGTAAGTGTTTCAAAAGTAAGCGGTGTTATAAATTTAGCGGCCGATGGGGTCATAACGACTTTTACCTTATCACCGTTTTTTATAAAAAGTCTTATAAGCTCGCATGTTTTATAAATGGCGATACTGCCTGTTACCCCGATTAGAATATTCATTTGTTTTTCCCGAAAAATTTATAGTAAAAGTTTTTTACCGTTGTCAGTCCAGCCCTGCTGATTGCGAGATTTCCTTTTTTTATATCTTTATTTACGGTGCTTCCCGCCGCTATTATTACATCATCTTCGATTTGTACAGGTGCTATTAACTGGCTGTCACTTCCCACAAATACATTTTTGCCTATTTTTGTTTTGTGCTTTGTTTTTCCGTCATAATTGCAGGTAATGGTTCCCGCCCCTATATTTGTGCCGTTTTCTATTTCGCTGTCTCCCAAATAGCTTAAATGTCCTGCTTTTACGCTGTTTAACATACTGGCTTTAATTTCTACGAAATTGCCTATTTTACTGTTTGTTATTTTACTTTTGGGTCTGATTCTGGCCATCGGTCCTATTTCGCTGTTTGTGATTTCTGCTTCTTCAATTACACTGTTTGCTTTGATTTTGCTATTTTTAATTATACTTTTTTTTATAACACTTCCGCTTTGAATTTCGCATTCTCCTTCAAATTTGCTGTATGCATCTATGAAAATAGTGTTTGGAAGTCTCATAATAACGCCCTGACACATCCATGCGTTTTTAATTCTGCTACATATTATTTCTTCTGCCGCCGAGAGGTCTTTTTTGGAATTTATTCCCTTAAAATGTTCTTCGTCTACTTCCACGGCTTTTATATTTTTTTTGTCTTTAACTGCCATTTCAATAATGTCGGTTAAATAATATTCTTTTTGATTGTTGTTATTGGTGATTTTTGGAATATATTTTTCCAGAATTTCTTTTTTGAACATATAAACACCTGTGTTTACGAAAGGTATTTTAAGCTCTTCTTCATTTGCATCTTTTTGTTCCACTATTTTTTGGACATTTTCTTTTTGAATAACAACTCTCCCGTATCCAAAAGGGTTTTTAAGCTTCATAACGCTCATAACGATATCGGCGTCGATATTTTCAAATTTTTTTAGTTCATTTGCCTCAATTAAAGGCATATCTCCGTTTAAAACAAGTATTCTTTCATTCTTTATTTTCCATGATTTATCTTTTATTATACTGATTAAAGCTCCTCCGGTACCTGGGAAATCTTTTAAATTTTGTTTATAAATTCCTATATTGTACTTTTCTATTTGTTTTTTTACCTCTTCAAATTTATAGCCTAAAACAATATCTATATTTTTTGTAATTTTTAAAGATTCTTCTATAATATAATCAATCATTGGCTTTTCACACAATTTATGCAATACTTTTGGAAGTGAAGATTTCATTCTGGTGCCCTGGCCGGCTGCAAGAATTATTATTTGAGGCATACAAAAATCCTTTTTTTTGTTACAATTATATCAAAAAAGGCCTTTTATGGATTTAGCTACTGTCATAGGTATGGTTGGTGCCCTTGGTCTGATTATTGTTGCTATGGCTATGGGGGTTGGTGTTGGTGCTTATGTTGATCCTCAATCTGTTTTAATTGTTATCGGCGGTTCTACAATGGCTTTATTTGTTGCAAATAAAATGGATATGATGACAAAATTTCATAAAGTATTTTTAATTTCTATAAAACCCAGCTATAATCCAAACTATGAAGAACTTATCAAAAAACTTGTAGATTATGCTACTCAGGCAAGACGTGACGGTATTCTTTCCCTTGAAAGTGCAGCCGATAAAGAAGAAGATGAATTTTTAAAAAAAGGTCTTTCTATGGCAGTGGATGGAAATGAGCCGGATACGATAAGGGATCTTTTGGAAATTGATATGGATCAAACTGATGGAAGACATAAAAAAATGGGTGCTATGTTTGGCACATGGGCGGCATTGGCGGGTGCGTTTGGTATGATTGGAACATTGGTGGGGCTTGTTGCAATGCTTCTTAATATGTCTGATCCTTCTGCAATTGGACCTGCTATGGCAGTTGCACTGCTTACTACTTTGTACGGTGCAATGATAGCCAATATTTTCGGCGCCCCTGTTGAAAATAAATTAAAATTAAGAAATGATGATGAAATTTTGGCGAAAACTATGATTTTGGAGGGAATTATGTCTATCCAGGCGGGAGACAATCCAAGAACGCTTGAAGCAAAATTACTCAGTTTTCTGCCTCCGAATAAAAGAAAATCTCAATTTGAATAGGATAAAAAATGGCTAAAAAATGTAAATGTGACTGTCCTCCTCCAGGTTTACCGTTATGGCTTGGTACTTTTGGAGATTTAACGAGTTTATTGCTTTGTTTTTTTGTTTTGCTTTTGTCAATGTCCACAATGAATACAAAAAAAGTAAAGGAAGCTATTGGCTCTCTTGCCGGATCTCTGGGTGTATTAAATGGAGGACGGCAGACAGAAATATCAAAAAAAATAATTAAAAAAATAACTTTTATTCAGCAAAATCCTGAAACAGAGCAAACAGTT
Organism: uncultured Nautiliales bacterium; assembly: GCA_964410645.1. GTDB lineage: Bacteria > Campylobacterota > Campylobacteria > Campylobacterales > Nautiliaceae > JALTBU01. The sequence continues at coordinate 21,307 of CAYPHV010000001.1, read as the reverse complement.
AATAAACTTTCAAAAGCGATTACGGAATTTAAACAATTTACTGCCGGGGGTAAAGGTCCCGCTATTACGCTGACAGAAGGAGAGAAAGGCTTTTTTATAAGACTTCCCGCTGATATTACATTTTCTTCAGGAAGTGCAAAAATAACAAATGTTGATACTCTTTTGTTTTTAAAAAGAATTGCAATAATCATTAAAGGATATCTTCCAAAAAATGTGGAAATACAGATAAAAGGTTTTACAGATAGTACGCCTCCGCCTTCCATATCTCCTTATTCTGATAATTGGGAATTAAGTGCAGCCAGGGCACTTAGTGTACTTAAAATTTTAATTAAAGACGGGGTTAACCAAAAGCAGCTAAATGCAGCGGCATACGGGCCTTATCATCCTATAGCAAATAATACGTCTCCAAAAGGAAGAGCAAAAAACAGAAGAGTTGAAATTTGGTTTTTTGCAACCGAAAATAAAGAAAAAGTAAAAAAATCCGTTTTGGATAATACCAAAAAATGAAAAAATTTTTTTTCTTACTTATTTTTGCTGTAGTAGTTTACGCCGCTCCTCAAATACCAACAGTCAATTTATCTTTAAGCGCTCCGAGTAATCCGAAACAGTTGGTAAGCACGCTTAATGTTGTATTAATACTTACTGTATTGATTCTTGCGCCCAGTATTGTACTGGCTACCACCAGTTTTGTAAGACTTCTGGTTGTTTTCGGATTTTTACGTCAGGCGCTTGGCACTCCCCAGTCTCCGCCTACAACATTATTGGTGTCTTTGGCATTGATACTTACTGCTTTTATTATGGAACCTTATGCAAAAAAATCATATAATAACGGTATCCAGCCTTATATGCAAAATAAAATAAGTTATGAAAAAGCTATTGACAGATCGGTTAAACCTTTTAAATATTTTATGATAAAAAATACCAGAGAAAAAGATCTTGCTCTTTTTTTCAGAATAAGACATTTGCCAAATCCTAAAACGGTTAACGATGTTCCGCTTACGATATTGGTTCCGGCTTTTATGATAAGCGAGCTTAAAACTGCTTTTGAAATCGGATTTTTACTGTTTTTGCCTTTTTTAATTATTGATATGGTGGTAAGTTCGATCCTTATGAGTTTGGGAATGATGATGCTTCCCCCTGTAATGATAAGTCTGCCGTTTAAAATTTTACTTTTTATTTTGGTGGACGGTTGGAATTTGGTCGTTATGGGACTTGTTCAAAGTTTTAAATAAACAGATAAAAGGGGAAAAATGATTTGCAGTAGTTTTGGAAAATGCGGAAGCTGTGTTTTATGGGAAATCCCGTATGCGTCTCAGCTAAAAATAAAAAAAGAAAAATTGCAGCAGATGTTCAGCGAATTTGGCATATCTGATATCGAAGTAATTAGTGGTAAAGACGAATATTTTAGGGCAAGAGCCGAGTTTAGAATATGGCACGAAGACAGTAAGCTTAACTATGCTATGAGAAAAAGAAAAGAAGAAGGGAAAGGCGTAGTTCCAATTAATGAATGCAAAATAGTGGATAAGGCGATTTATAGCATAATGCCTGGGCTTTTAAACGAAATTGAAAAAAATGATAATTTAAAATTAAAACTTTATGAAACAGATTTTCTAAGTAATTCTAAAGGTGGACTTATTGTTACATTGATTTATCACAGAAAAATAGATGAAACTATTACCGGAGATGTTAAAGAATTGAAAAAAAAATTTCCTAATGCCGATTTTATAATCAGAAAAAAAGGGAGAAAATATGTATTTGATAAAAATTATTTAATTGATGAACTGGAAATAAACGGTAAAATATATAAATATAAAATTATTGAAAACACGTTTTCTCAGCCAAACAGAGAAATTAATAAAAAAATGATTGCATGGGTTTTGGAAAATGCTTCTTTAAAAGGGGATTTGGTTGAGCTTTACTGCGGAAATGGAAATTTTACCATTCCTATGAGCGAAAAATTTGGTAAAGTGATTGCTACTGAAATTAATAAGGAATCTATCGAAGCGGCAACATTTAACGCTAAAATCAACAATAGAAAAAATATTACGTTTCTTGCGATGAGCGCGGCTGAATTTAGTTCTCTCAAAAGTCAAAAATCTCCTCTTTTGGATAAGTATGATTTAAAAAATGTATTTATTGACCCTCCGCGCGCAGGGCTTGATGAAAAATCAAGAAAATTTGTAAATGAATTTGATAATATAATTTATGTGTCTTGTAATCCCGAAAGTTTGAAAAGGGATTTGAAAGTTTTAACAAAAAAAAGAAAAATAAAAGCTTTTGCCTTTTTTGATCAGTTTCCTTATACGAATCATATGGAATGCGGGGTTGTGCTTAAAAAATGAATATAAATTTTAATGATATTGCCGGTGAAATCTTTTTAATTTTAATATTTTTAGGTGTGGCAATAGGGATAATTTTGGCAGATAGGAGAAAAAAATGAAGATTTTGGTAATAGGTCCCGGGGGAGTCGGAGGATATCTTGCATACATTCTTAAAAAATGTGGGAATTTTGTAAGTGTTATAGGGAGCAGGGGCAGTGTTAAAAAGCTTAAGATTAAAGACGTAGATGTATTAGAGGAAATTAAATTTGATGAATTAACAGATAATTATGATGTGGTGTTTATAACAACAAAAAGCTATCATTTGGATAAGGTTATAAAAAAATATAAAACCTATCTGGAAAATTCATTGGTGGTTCCTGTTTTGAACGGTATAGGACATTTTGAAAAATTTAAAGATTTTAACTATAAAAAGGCGTGTATTTATATTCTTTCAAATAAAGAAAACGGAATTATTCATAAAAAAACGTCTCTTTTTTATCTGTGTGTTGAAGATGATGAAAAATTAAGGGAAGTTTTTAAAAACTGCGATTTAAAAATAAAATTCAGTAAAACAATTGATAAAGATATTTGGAAAAAGTATCTGTTTATTTCTACTTTTGCGACTTTACAAAGTTTTTATCAAAAACCTACCGGCTGGATTATGGAAAATAAAAAAGATGAAGTGGAAAAATTTTTGGATGAGGTTATAAGAATTGCTAAAAATGAAGGGGTTGATTTAAGCGGTGAAAAACAGAGGGTGATTAAACAGGCTTTAAATATTCCTTATAATTCTAAAATGAGTATGCAAATTGACTTTGAGAATAATAATCCTACTGAAGTGGATAATTTAACCGGATTTTTAGCAAAAAAAAGTGAATTTATAAATAAATACTACAAATTTCTCAAATAACTTTCAAGTATTTTTTTAGCTGCCAGGCTGTCAATCCTTCCGTCTCTTTTATATTTTATTTTGCCTTTCATCTCATTTTCTACAATTACACTTGTGTAACTTTCGTCTATAAACTCAATTTTTCCATCAAAGTTTATTAATGATATAAAATGCTTGATTCTCTTTTGCATTTGTTCATTTGTTTTAGGAAGTCCGGAAACCAAAATATCCGCTTTATACTGTTTTAAAATATTGTTAATTTCATTTGCAGCCTGGTTCCTGTTCTTTCTGATAACTGCATTTAAAGGTATGACTACTGATTTGTTCGGAGTGTAAGCCATTCCTATTCTTTTAAGTCCCACGTCTATTGCAATAATTTTTTCCATATTCCTGCCTTTTCTTGTAATGTTAGCCTTGCATTAAGAGGGGAGGGGCTTGGTAAATAAACAAATGGAAAATGTAATGTGTAAAATGGAAAATATTTTTTTATGATTTTTTCCGCAGTTCTGCTTGTAACAGCAATTTTTTTTATATTTGGGTATTTTTTAATCAAATTTTCAATATTACAAGGGGATAAAATTTCCAAATTATCATCCCTGCTGTTTCCGTCTTTTCTTTTGCATTTGCATATACTGTCCCATAAAGCAATTTTATGCTTTTTTAAAAATTCTGTTTTTTCTTTATTGCTTTGAGGCTTTTTATCATTATAAATAATACTTAAAATATTCCAAAACTGATTTCGTGGATGTCCGTAATAAAAAAAATTTTCAATTGATTTTAGAGACGGAAAAGTTCCGAGTATTAAGATTTTACTGTCATCAAAAATTACAGGTTTAAACGGATGTGCCAGAATTTTATTTTTCATTATTTAAGATAAACTTTTCCGTTTTTTATTTCCGCTTCGCTATTTAACTCCATTTCGTAAAGTTTTTCTCCGTATATGTCAAGAGCTTCGTTTAAAGTTAAAATTTTCTCATGGTCTTCAATACCCAAACTTTTGCAAAATTCATCTATATCCCAAATAACTTTTGCCTGATTGGTAGCTGCAAGATATCTTGTGCCGGAACTCTCGTTTAGTCTATGGGGCAATACAAAAACTTGTTTTTTATATTTTTTTGCCCATTCGAAACTCCTCATACTGCCACTATTGAGGCTGGCTTCTGAAATTATTACAAATTCGGCTAAATTAACTATAATTCTGTTTCTTTGCAAAAATGTATATTTGAACGGCTTATAATTTTTTTCATATTCACTTATAGCCAAAGCGTTTTTATAGATATTTTTTATTAAATTTTCATTGGCTTTTGGATATATATAATCAAGCGAAGAGGGAGAAACAAAAATTGTTCTTGGGTAAGCGCCTTTGTGTGCCTGGGCATCTATTCCCAGTGCCCCCCCGCTTATAACGGCATATTTTTTAGATAATTTTTTTGCTAAAAGATATGTTGTTTCTTTTGAATATTTACCAGCTTTTCTACTTCCGACAATTGCCACTTTTTTTTGTTTTAATAAGTCGATATTTCCTTTATAAAAAAGTTCAAATTCATGCGTCTTAATTTTTTGCATATTTACTTAACTCATCTATATAAATTACATCTACCTGGTTTAATAATTTTTTTGAGTTTTTTAATGTTTCCAGAGTAATTTTATGGGGATGGCCTATAGCTATAGAATAGCCTTTTCTTTTTGCGATTCTTACGGCTTTTTTAAGCTGATTTTTAATGTAGGCAGGATTTTCTTTATCATCTAAAAATATGTCTCTGCTGAAAAGAGGAATTTTATATATTTTATTTACTTCATAAGATTTGCTAAGAGGTGTTGTTTTTGAATCTACAAATCCCAGATGTTCTTCTTTTAACACTTCGAAAAGATAATTCATAGCGGTGTAAGTGGATGTAAATTTGCTGCCTGTATGATTATTTATAAATTTAGCTTTTGGAAATTCTTTCTTTATCTGTTCTATTCTTTTTTTTATTGTCCAGTAACTGCTGTTTGCAAGTAGTGTATTTGGCTCCGGATGTGCGTAATTAAAGGCTTCCATAGGTACATGAACCATATAATCTTTAAATTCTTTTGCATAAGTGGGCGTATAAGGATGTCTTTTTGTAGCAGGGAAAAATGAAGGCGTAATTTTATACGGTATTTGTTTAATTAAGTTTATTTCAAATTTAAAAGCAACATCATCAATAATGATAACCAATTTGGGTTTTTTGCTGATATTTCTTTTTTTAGGCACAGGAAAATTTATAATGTTTGAAACGTTTGCTAAGTTTAAAGGCGGTGATTTTTTAATGTTATTTTTATTTATTTCAGATGAAAGTTTATCTATTTTTTGTTGCAATGTTTGTAAAGTATTTTGATACTTGTGTATTTCTTTTATAGTTTTTTTTTCGTTAAATATATATCCGCCTATAAAAGCGCTTAATGCGATTATTATTAATAAAAGAAAAAAAATGATAATTTTTTGTAAAAACGAAGAATCTTTGTTTGTTCTTTTTTTAGTTGTTTTTTTCATTTGTTAAGTAATATTTCAACCTCTAAAGTTTCAATATTCTGATTTGAAGAATTTTTAATATGTACATCTTTTACATCAAGATATTTTTTTATAACTTCTATTAAATCTTTTTTTAATCCGTTAAAATTATTGATTTTTGTGTGTGCCCGTTCATATGCCAGCATCATCATTAATCTGTCTTTTGCAACATCTTTACTTTTTTTCTTTTTAAAAAAATTAAAAAAACTCATTTAAAAAATCCTTTTAGTTTATTAAAAAATCCTTTTTTTGCCTTTAAATTGAGATAATCTGTTTCAATTCCCTGGAGTCTTTTGGCAATTCTTCTGTAAGACTCTCCTACAATGGAATCTTGTTTTAATGCAATAGGCTCTCCCAGATTGGTGGATTTTACAATATCTGAATCATCAGGGACAATCCCTATTAATGGAAGTGCCAAAATATGCAGAACATCTTCGCTTGAGAGCATTTCCCCTTTATCCACAAGCTCAGGTTTTAATCTGTTTATTATAATATATTTTTGAACTTCTTTTCCCTCTTTTGCTTTTTTACTTTTTGCATCAATAATTCCTATAACCCTGTCTGCATCTCTGACTGAGCTGATTTCAGGAGTTGAAACTATTAAGGCTGTGTCAGCTAAATATATTGAATGTTCAAATCCGCTTTCTATTCCTGCCGGGGAATCGATAAAGATATAATCAAAATCTTTTTTTAATTCATTTATCAGATTTTCTACTTTTTGTTTATTTAAAATTGTTTTATCTTTTGTTTGGCTTGCCGGTAAAAAATGTAAATTGCCTGTTCTTTTATCTTTAATGACTGCTTGTGCCAAATTGCATCTGTTTTCCATTACATCCACTACATCATAAACAATTCTGTTTTCAAGTCCCAATATCATATCAAGATTTCTAAGTCCTATGTCAAAATCTATTGCAATAACTTTTTTCCCCTGCATTGCCAAAGCGGTTGCAACATTTGCTGTAGTTGTTGATTTTCCAACTCCACCTTTACCGCTGGTAATTGTAATGACCTCAGCCATATGTCTCCTTTAATGTTCTCTATAAAATCCCTTAAAGGGATTCTAAGAAAATATTAGTTTTTACTGGTATCAACAAGTTTATTTTTACCAATCCAAGGCATCATAGCTCTTAATTTTTTGCCTGTCTGTTCAATCAAACTGTTTTCTGTAAGTTCTCTTTCTGCGTTCATTCTTACATATCCTGCTTTTCTTTCAAGTATAAAATCTTTTGCAAATTTACCATTTTGAATTTCTGTAAGAATTTTTTTCATAGCTTTTTTTGATTCTTCGTTTACTACTTTAGGACCGCTTACATAATCCCCGTATTCGGCAGTATTTGAGATTGAATATCTCATTGTAGCCATTCCGCCTTCATATAATAAATCAACAATCAATTTTAGTTCATGCATACATTCAAAATATGCCATTTCAGGTGCGTAACCGGCTTGTGTCAGTGTGTCAAAACCAGATTTGATCAAGCTTGTAACACCACCGCAAAGAACTGCCTGTTCTCCGAAAAGGTCTGTTTCTGTTTCATCTTTAAATGTTGTTTCAATAATTCCGCTTCTTCCTCCGCCTATTGCACTTGCATAAGACAATGCTAATTGTCTGGCTTCTTCTCCGCCTTGATATGCAGCGATTAAGTCTGGTGTTCCGCCGCCTCTTACAAATTCGCTTCTTACTGTATGTCCTGGTGCTTTTGGAGCAATCATAATTACATTAAAATTACTGCTAGGTCTGATTAATTTGAAATGAATATTAAATCCATGGGCAAACGCGATAGTTGCCCCTTTTTTTAAGTTAGGTTCAATTTCAGCATAATAAACGTCCGGTTGAATTTCATCAGGCAATAAAATCATAACTACATCAGCATTTTTTACTGCTTCTGCTACTGTTTTAACCTCAAAACCGTAATTTTTGGCTTTTTCCCATGATTTGCCGCCTTTTCTAAGACCTACTACAACATCAGCTCCGCTGTCTCTAAGATTAAGCGCATGTGCATGACCTTGACTTCCAAATCCAACCATTGCAACTTTTTTGCTTTTGATGATATTTAAATCACAATCTTTATCGTAATAAACTTTTAAACTCATAAATTCTCCTTTTTTTTGTAATTATACCAGATAGAAATGTAATATGGTATAATTTTTATGGATTTATGAAAGGTAATTTAATGAGAATTTTACCGATATTCGTTTTTATTTGGTGGTAATTTTAAAAATAAATCGATAATATATCTTTTTAAACATCATCATTATAGATAGGTTATATATAATTATTTGTAATAATATTATTTGTAATAATGAAAGAATTAAAGTAAAATACAATATTAAAACAAATGAAATCATAATAAATTTTTAGAAAAATAATATTTTATTAAAAAAGGAAAAATATTGGTAAAAGGTGAAGAATTATTAAAAAAGGGGATAATAACACCTGAACAGCTTCAACAGGCTTTAAATTATAAAGAACAATATC
>CAYPHV010000001.1:0-12988 GCA_964410645.1 uncultured Nautiliales bacterium | reverse complement strand
GGGATAATAACACCTGAACAGCTTCAACAGGCTTTAAATTATAAAGAACAATATCCTCAAAAAAGGTTATTGGATATTTTATACGAAATGAAAGCAATTTCTAAAGAAACTTACTTGAGAGAATTGGCTAATGATTTAAATGTTAATTATATTAATTCTCTTGATAATATAAGAATTAGAAATATAAAAATTCCGGTAAACATTTTGAAACAAATACGATCGGTCCCTGTTGAAATAACTATTGATAATGCTAAAATAGCAATGGAAAATCCGCTTGATTGGAATGCCCAGGCCTATTTTAAAAGATTTTTTCATAATAGAAATGTAGAATTTGTTCTAGCGTTAAGAGAAGACATTGAGAAAGCTATAAAACTTTATGAAAACCGGAGCAAATTAAGAGAAATTATTAAAAATATAAAAAAAGAATTAAAAGGGGCGGAAAGTAAAGGCAAATCTGCTATTTACCAATTAATTTTATATATAATTAAAAATGCAATAGAAAAAAGAGCAAGTGATATTCATGTTGAGGCAGAAGAAAATGGTGCAGTTGTCAGATACAGAGTATTGGGAAAATTAAGAGAAGTTTTAGACTTTGATTATGAGATTTATAATGCTTTAGCTTCCAGGGTTAAGCTTGAAGCAGGTATGGATGTAAGCGAGAAAAGAAAGCCTCAGGACGGAGGGTTTGCATTAACAATAGATAAAAATAATTTCGATTTCAGGGTGTCGTCTTTACCTACTATTTGGGGAGAAAGTATAGTTCTTAGGATTCTTGATAAAAGAAATATTTTGAAAAAGATTGATGATATAGGAATTACTCCGAAAAATTTGCAGCTTTTTAATAAAGCTTTGTCTGCGCCTAATGGTATTTTTTTAGTAACGGGTCCGACAGGAAGCGGTAAATCGACTACATTATATGCGGCATTGCATAAAATAGCCAAACCGGATGTGAAAGTGATTACTGTTGAAGATCCGGTTGAATACAGATTGGAAGGGATTCAACAAGTCCAGGTAAATCCCAAAGCGGGAGTTACTTTTGCTGGGGCTCTTAGAAGTATTTTAAGACAGGACCCTGATATTATAATGATTGGGGAAATAAGAGATTTGGAAACTCTTGAAATTGCTATAAAAGCAGCACTTACTGGGCATTTGGTACTTTCAACCCTGCATACGAACGATTCAGTAAGTGCTATAAATAGAATGGTTGATATGGGAGCTGAATCATATATGGTTGCTGCTTCTTTAGTAGGGATTGAAGCCCAAAGACTTGTAAGAACGATCTGTCCTTATTGTAAAGAGCCGTATAAACCCAGTGAAGTTTATATAGAGCCCATTAAACATTTAATTCCTAAGGATACTGTTTTTTATAGGGGAAGAGGATGCGAACATTGTGATATGACCGGTTTTGCAGGCAGAACGTTGATAACAGAGATCTTTTTAAATGACGACAAGTTAGAAAGTATGGTTGCTAAAAATCAGGACAGAATTGAAATAATGAAATATTTGGAATCCAAAGGGTTTCGAAAAATGTTTTTTGATGGTATAATTAAAGCTAAAAATGGAATAACAACACTTGAAGAAGTTTATAGGGTGGCAAAATTATGAAATATTATAAGATATCAATGTTTTATAAAGGGAAACAGCAAAGTTTTATTCTTAAATCGTTAAATAAAGCTGAGGCAATAATAGATGCAAAAAAATCTTTTCATGGGATTCTTGTAAAAATTGAAGAAATTTCTATGCCTTTTAGTGAAAAAATAAAAATTTTTAAAGATCTTATTGGATCAAAATTATTAAAAAAACGGTTGCATTATCCAATTTATATTGCTTCTATAAGGCAACTTGCAGTTTTGGTAAAAGCTGGTATTTCATTAAAAGATGCATTGGAAGATATAGGAAACAATACAAAAGATTCTCTAATGAAAGAACTTTTTTTAAAAGCCGCTGAAGCTATAGATAACGGAAAATCTCTTTCAGATACTTTTGCCGAATATGAACAGTATGTCGGTGGGCTGTCTTTGGCAATGATTAGATTGGGAGAGCAAACTGGTGATTTGGTAATGGCGTTAAATTATCTGGCTGATATATATGATAATATGTACCAAAACAGAAGAAAAATGATAAGAGCTTTACGTTATCCTATTGTTGTATTAATGTTTATTGCCGTAGCGTTTGTTATATTAATATTAATGGTTGTTCCGAAATTTAAAGCAATATTTGAGCAGCTTCATGCGCAATTACCTCTTCCTACAAGAATTTTACTGGCAACCGAGCATATTTTAAGTAATTATGGCTTAATTGTATTGTCTGCGTCTTTATTGATAATATTTCTTTTGATATTTTTTTATAAAACTTCTATTGAATTCAAATATCAAATAGACAGAATATTTTTAAAAACATATTTAATAAAAAGTATTATAAAATATGGAACACTCCATAGACTTTTGCTTACTCTTTCTTCATTGCTGCGTTCAGGAATTCCTTTGCTTGACGCTCTCAAAATTTCAGAAGGAATTATCGAAAATGAGGTTATGAAAAGGAAAATCAAGGTAATTATTACAGGTATAAACCAGGGAAGAACATTTGCTGATGTTTTAAAAGAGACAGAGTTGGTTAATTATATCGCGCTTAGAATGATAAGCGCCGGAGAGCAATCCGGTGAATTGGATGTTATGCTGGAAAACGCTTCTGAATATTATTCCGACAGATTCGAAAATGTAATAGAGAATATGCAAGCGGCGATTGAACCTATTATGCTTACGGCGATTGCATCGATGGTACTGCTTATTGCACTTGGAATTTTTTTGCCTATGTGGGATTTGGCTGAAGCGGCAAAAAACGCTTAATTATTCATATTCATCTAAAATATCGTCTTCTTCATCTTTTTTTATTTTGTAATTTTTATATTTTGGATCATTTGCAACTTCGTCTAATTCTTTTTTTAATTTTTTATATTCGATTATTATATTTAAAAGTGCTGCTGCAATTCCCCATAATATTCCAATCCACAGTAATATGATTGAATGAAATATGTTTTTAAGCCATATTCCTATTCCTGTTCCCATTAATATGGCAATTGCAATGGAAATTCCAAGAGAAAGCTTTTCCGCTCCCTTTAAAATGTTTTCTATTTTATTTTTTTTATTATATTTCATCTAATATCTTTGGCAATTTCTTTATAAGAATTAATTGTTTTATTGATATCATTATCATTCATTTCAGTGCATATAAAACTGGTTTCATATGCACTGGGTGCAAAATAAAATCCGTTTTTTAACATTTTATTATGAAAAATTGCATATTTTTTTGTATCAGATTGTTGTGCTTCGTCAAAATTTTTCGGATTTTTTTTATTAAAGAAAAATCCAAACATACTTCCTGCTACGTTATAGTTAAAGTCAATCTGATTTTCTTTTGAAATTTCACTAAATTTTTCCATAAGTTTTTTAGCTTTTTCTTCCAGTTTTTTATAAATATCCGGATTTTCTTTTATTTTTTTAATTTGGGCAAGTCCCGCGCTCATAGCTACAGGATTTCCGCTAAGAGTTCCCGCCTGATAAATCGGACCTACGGGTGAAAGCTTTTCCATAATATTTTTACGTCCGGCAAAAGCACCCACAGGCATTCCTCCTCCTATTACTTTGCCAAATGTTACAATATCCGCTTTAACCCCGTAAATATCAAAACTGCCTCTTAAACTTGCTCTAAAACCGCTCATTACTTCATCAAGTATCAAAATCGCTCCATAATAATCGCAAAGTTCCCTGAGTTCATTTAAAAATTCTTTGTCGCTTGGGATTAAACTCATATTTCCGGCAATCGGTTCTATTATCACGCATCCCACATCGCCGTTTTCAAAACATTTTTTTACCGATTCAATGTTGTTATATTTTGCCAAAAGGGTATGTTTTGTAAAGTCTTTTGGAACTCCCGGGGAAGACGGAGTACCAAAAGTTGCTGCGCCGCTTCCGGCGCTTACCAGCAAACTGTCACTGTGTCCGTGGTAACATCCTTCAAATTTAATAATATCGTCTTTTCCACTGACCCCTCTTGCAAGTCTGATGGCGCTCATTGTAGCTTCTGTGCCGGAACTTACAAATCTTATTAAATCTAAATGAGGGAATAAATCAAGTATTTCTTTCGCCAGTTCAATTTCTACTTTTGTGGGAGCTCCGAAACTTGTTCCTTTTTTTACCGCTTTAATTATAGCTTCTTGAACATCCTCGTCGCAATGTCCAAAAATAAGAGGCCCCCAGCTTTGGACAAAATCTAAATATTTATTATTGTCAATGTCCCACATATAGGCGCCTTTGCCTCTGTCAATAAACGGAGGTTCACCCCCAACACTTTTAAAAGCCCTTACCGGTGAATTTACCCCTCCAACGATATATTTTTTTGCTTCGTTAAAAATTCCCATATTCTTTCCTTTTTTTGTTAAAATTATAATAAAAAAAGGTCTGGTATGAAAATTAATGAAAAACTTATTGAAAAATTAGAAAATTTATCCATGGTGGAAATAGAAGACAAATCAAAAATGGCAAAAGATTTGGAAGAAATTGTTTCTTTTGTTGAAATGATAAACAAATTGGATACCAAAAATATAAGTGCAGGTTTTTCTACATTGAAAAATCCAACTCCTTTAAGAGCCGATGAACCCGAAAATAATGATATAATAAAGGATGTATTAATCCATGCCCCAAAAGCACAGGATGGATTTTTCATTGTTCCAAAAATAATAGAATAAAGGATAATATGTGTCATTAAATTATACCTTAGAGCAGCTTCTAAAAAATGTGAAACAATATAATGCCAGTGATTTACATTTAAATGTAAATGCTGAACCGATGTTAAGAATAGATTCGGTTTTAACACCTTTAAATCTTCCAAAACTTAAGAATGAAGATGTTATTGAACTGTGCTATTCTGCTTTAACAGAAAAGCAAAAAGCCAGGCTTGAAGAAAATCTAGAATTGGATTTTTCATTTGAAATTCCCAGAATTGCAAGGTTTAGGGCAAATTATTATTATGAAAGAGAAAATTTAGCCGGTGCATTTAGGATAATCCCACCAAGACCGCTTAGTCTTGATGAATTGAACGCTCCTTCCAGCTTTAAAGATTTGATTAAAAAAGAAAAAGGGATGGTTTTGGTGACCGGGCCTACAGGAAGTGGTAAATCTACAACAATGGCAGCTATGTTAAATGAAATAAATGAAAAATATAGAAAGCATATTATTACTGTGGAAGATCCGATTGAGTATGTGCATCCTCATAAAAAATCTCTTTTTTCTCAAAGAGAAGTGGGACGTGACACCAAAAGTTTTTTAAATGCACTTAGGTCTTCTCTTAGGGAAGATCCAGACGTTATTTTAATTGGTGAAATGAGAGACAAGGAAACAATCGGAGCTGCTATTACCGCAGCGGAAACAGGACATTTGGTATTTGGTACATTGCATACTAATTCGGCTGATCAAACTGTAAACAGAATAGTAAACGTATTTCCTGCAGAAGAACAAGACCAGATAAGAACTCAGCTTTCAATGGCTTTAAATGCTGTTATATCGCAGGTTCTAATACCAAAAATAGGCGGCGGTAGGGTTGCGGCTCATGAAATTATGATTAATAATCCCGCTATTGGAAATTTAATAAGGGAAGATAAAATAGCCCAAATTTATTCTCAAATGCAGCTTAATCAGGGAGTAACAGGAATGCAGACTATGAATCAGGTTCTTTCTCAGCTTACTGCAAGGCATATAATCGAAAAATCACAAGCTATGGCTTATACCACTAAACCGGAAGAATTAAGGAAATTAATTGGGATTTAAAGATTATATGGTTGAAAATTATAATTATCATTTGCCGGAAAATTTAATTGCAAAATATCCGGCTAATCCAAGAGAAAATGCAAGATTATTGGTTTATAACAGAAAAAATGATGAGATAGTTCATACAAAATTTAAAAATATACTCGATTTTACAAATAATAAAACATTTATTTTTAATAATACAAAGGTTATAAAGGCCAGAATTTTTGGTAAAAAGATAAGCGGAGGTAAAATAGAACTTCTTTTAAACAGGCCTTTTAATGATAATTTTTTAGTTTATATAAGAGGAAAAGTAAAAAAAGGAACCAAACTTTATTTTGATAAAGGACTTATTGCCAATGTAATTGAATTATCGGAGGACGGAAGCAGAATAGTGGAATTTAAACTAAAAGATTCAACTTCCAAATTTCAAAAAAAATTAAATTTTTTGGAGCTTATTAAAATTTTGGAAGAAATAGGGCATGTGCCGATTCCGCCTTATATTAAAAGAAGTGATGAAAAACTTGATGAAAAAGAGTATCAAAGTGTTTTTGCAAAAAAAGAAGGGGCGGTTGCAGCTCCGACTGCAAGTTTGCATTTCAGCAATGAATTATTGGCAAAAATAAAAGAAAAATATTTTTTAACACTTCATGTGGGAGCCGGAACATTTAAACCGGTGGAGGTTGAAGATATAAGAAAGCATAAAATGCACAGCGAATTTTATGAAATTCCGGAAAAAACCGCCGATATATTAAACTCGGACAAAGAAATAATTGCGGTTGGTACTACAGTTACAAGAACGGTTGAATATTATGCAAGAGTCAAAAAATTAAGCGGTGAGTGCGATTTGTTCTTGCATCCCAAAAATCCGCCTCTTAGGGTAAATCATCTGCTTACTAATTTTCATCTTCCAAAATCAACGCTTATTATGCTTGTGGCATCTTTTATAGGCAGGGTTAAAACGCTTCAAATTTATAAAGAGGCGATTGACAAAAACTATAGGTTTTACAGCTATGGAGATGCTATGCTTATTATTTAGTTATACCGTCTACCCACATTGTAAGTTGAAATTCCGGTACCGTTCCCATAGCTCTGTCTATTTCTGAATTATTTTTAACAGCAACGGTTGTTGGAATACTTCTTATATTAAACCGGTTTGCAATTTGTGGAACTTCTTCGGTGTTTATTTTTAAGAAATTGGCTTTTAACGGAAATTGCTTTGCCGTATTTTCAAAAGTCGGTGCAAACATTTGACACGGTCCGCACCATACAGCCCAAAAATCTATTATTGCGGGAACTGTGATATTTCTAACTATTTTGTCAAATTCTTCCGCACTTTCAATTTTGATAGGTTTATTATCAAGTAAATTGCCTTTGCATACGCCGCATATCGCTTTTTTATAGTTTTCTTTTTTTGGCAGTTTATTTATTGCTTTGCAATAAGGACAAGCCACTACAATAGTTTCCATTTATTCCTCCGTTTTTTTAATTATACCAAAAATTATAATTTTACGAGTTTTGCCCCGTATCCTCCCATGTTAGGCGGCGCATCTGAAAAACTTTTTACAAGGGGATGGGTTTTTAACAGTTCTGTTACCCCTTTTGCCAAGATTCCTTTTCCAAGTCCGTGATATATTATCACTTCTTCAAAACCCGCAAGGGCGGCATTATTTAAAAATTCTTCTGTTTTTTGCAGTGCAGCTTCCAACCTTTCCCCGTGTAAATCAAGTTTGATATCTGCTTTAACGGGTTTTGGTTTTATTATTGTTGCCTGTCTTTTAATCGGTGCCAAATAACGTGAAAGTGAATTTTTGTTTATCCAAAGTTTTTTACCGCCGAATTCAGTTAATGCGTTTTTTCCTTTTAAATCGATAATTTCGCCTACATTTTTGCCGTATTTAACCGTGTCTCCTTTTTTAAATTCTTTATTGATTTCTTCTTTTTTAATGCTTATTTTTGAACGGATTTTATTGGCTTCGTTTAATTTTCTGTGCGATTCCTGAATTGTTTTTGCCTTTATAGCCTCTTTTGCGGCTTTTATTGCGGCGTTGTATTCTTTTAACAGTTTATTTTTTTCTTTTTGTATTTTTTCGTTAAATGTTTCTTTTTTATATGTTAATGTTTCTTTTAAAAGTTTTATGTTTTCAAGTTCTTTTTCAAGTTCTTTTATTTTTTGTTTTTGATCAAATTCGAGTTTTGCCGATTTTTCGATTAAAACATCCAGTTTTTCCAAATCATCCGAATATTCCTGTTTTGCTTTTTGTATAATATTTAGAGCGATTCCATATCTTTTTGCCGTTTCAAAGGCATAACTTTTTCCTATTGTTCCTTTTATAAATTCATACGTGGGCTTTTGTTTTTTTTCATCATAAATTGCGGCAAGCAGTTCTACTTCGTTATTTTGAGCCAGTAGAGTGGCAAGCCGTTTATGGTGGGTTGTAATTACGATTCGGTTTTGTTTCATAAGCTCTTCAATTATTACTTTAAACAGACTTGCGGCTTCGTTTGCATCGGTTCCGAGTTCTATTTCATCTACTCCGATAAGCAGATTTTCTTTATTGAAAACTTCTTTGAACTCTTTTATTCTTCCCGCAAATGTGGATATGTCATTTTTGACATTTTGGGGGTCGTCTATAATGGCTTTTATTTTTTTGAAACTTGGAATTACGGAATTTTCCCTTATTTTCATAGGAAGCAGATATTTTGCCATAAAAGCCGAGCTCAAAATTGATTTTAAAAGCATGGTTTTACCCCCGGCATTTACCCCGGTGATTATCAAAACACTTTTGTCCCATTCAAGAGTTATCGGTTTGCAGTTTCTTAAAGCCGGATGGCAAAAATTTCTTAAATACATTTTTTTTGAATTTACAGGAATTATAAATTCCAGATTTTCGTTTTTAGCCATAAAAACACGTGCCTGAAGATGGTCGAATTTATCAAATTCTATATTTATAAAACTTAAAAATTTAATCCATTTTCTAAATTTATTACTGAATTTTTTGGCGATTTCATAAAGAATTTCTTCTTTTTTGCTTTCTGTTTTATCCAGTTCTTTTTTTAATTTGTCGATTCCTCTTGGAAAAGCATAAAAAAACCCTGTTGCGCTTCTTCCCAGAATATTGGCATCGAGTACTTTATTGAATCCGCCTCTTAAAAGAAGTGTTTCTTCACTGCTCTCTAAATGTATCTGTCTGTCTACCAGAAAAGGTTCAAGTTTTTTTGAATTTATATATTTATAAAGCTGCCTGTGTATAGAGGATTTTATCTCTTTTATTCTTGAGTTTATTATATCAATTTCCTCAAATCCGGTAACTTCGCCTTTTTCATTATAATGTTTTGCAATTTCTTTTATTTCATCCGGAATTTTGATTTTATCAAACCATTGTGCCAAATCAACCCAGTTTCTTGATTTTAAATAAATAAAATAGTTAATTATTTTTATAAACTCAAAAATTTGAAAATGGCTTAATTCGCCGAATTTTTTCAGATGAATTATTTCCGTGTCAAGATTTTTAATAAAAGGGGGATTTTTAAAATCTTTATTTGATAATTTTTTCAGATATTCATAATTTTTTTTAATGTCGCCTGTGATTTTAAAATCTTTTTTTCTGGCGAAAAGCGAAGTCAGTTTGTTAATATATTCGGTTAAATCAAGTTTTTTTATCATTTTTTACCTTATGAAATTTATATAATCATTTTTATAATGAACATAATTTTCTGCGTTTTGGTATATTTTTTCAACTTCTTTATCATTCAGGGTTCTTACACACTTGGCGGGACTTCCCAGAATCAGACTTCTCGGCGGGAATTTTTTTCCGCCTGTTACAAGTGCATTAGCCCCTACAATGCTTTCTTCCCCGATTTCCGCCCCGTCAAGAATGGTGGCGCTCATTCCTATTAAACAGGCATTGCCTATAGTGCATCCGTGAAGCATTACTTTGTGGGCGATTGTTATGTCGTTTCCTATTATTGTGGGAAAACCGTCTCCCTGTTTTTTTTCTTTTTTAAAATGTGTTACATGTATCATACTCATATCCTGAATAGAGGTTCTTTCCCCGATTTTAATGAAATGCACATCTCCTCTTAATACGCATCCGAACCAGACGGAACTGTCTTTTCCTATTTCCACATCTCCTATAATATCGGCGCTTGGCGCTGTCCATGCGGTTTTGTCAATTTTTGGAAAAAAGTTTTTGTATCTTAAAATCATTTTTACTCCTTATCTTTTTTTAAGCTCTTTTATTTCATCTCTAAGCATTGCCGCTTTTTCGAATTCAAGGGTTTTGGCGGCTTCTTGCATTTCTTTTCTTAGTTTATAGATAATCTCTTTTTTTTCTTTGGCGGGAATTTTATTTTTTATTTTTTTTGTTTCGTTTTTTTCTTCTTTTAAAGATTTTTCAAGTTTTCTCACGGTTGATTTAGGCGTTATATTATGAATTTTATTATATTCTTTTTGTTTTGTTCTTCTTTGAAGGGTTGTTTGTATGGCTTTGAACATTGAATCGGTGATTTTGTCTTTTATATTTTCCAGTTCGTTTAAATTATCGTCTAAAATGATTGGTTTTTCGATTTTTCCTGAAAACATTAAAACTTTTCCGTTTATATTTCTGGAAGCCCTTCCCATTGTCTGAACAAGGCTGGTCTCACTTCTCAAAAAACCTTCTTTATCGGCGTCAAGAATTGCAACCATACTGACTTCGGGCAAATCGAGTCCTTCTCTTAGCAGATTTATTCCGATTAACATATCAAATTCGCCGCTTCTTAAGCCTCTTATTATTTCATTTCTTTCGATTACGTCTATATCGCTGTGGAGATATTTTACCCTGAGGCCTAATTCCATATAATATTTTTGAAGCTCTTCGGCCATTTTTTTGGTTAAGGTTGTAACGAGTATTTTGCCTCCTTTGCCGATTGTTTCTTTGGCTTTATCGAAAAGTGTTGCAACCTGATTTTGGCTTGGCAAAAGTTCGATTGCAGGGTCTAAAAGCCCGGTCGGTCTGATAATTTGATCAGCGATACATGTAGATATTTCTTGTTCGTATTCTCTTGGGGTTGCCGATACAAAAAGATAATAGGGCGCTTTATTTATGAATTCGTCAAATTTATAGGGTCTGTTGTCAAGTGCGCTTGGCAGGCGGAATCCATATTCCACCAATACTTCTTTTCTTGCCCTGTCGCCGTTATACATTCCGCGAAACTGAGGCAAAGACACATGAGATTCATCCACTATAACCAAATACGGCTTTCCTTTTATTTCATAATAATCCAAAAGGGAATAGGGCGTTTCACCAGGTTTTTTGCCGTTTAGGTGTCTTGAATAATTTTCAATTCCTTTGCATGTGCCGGTGGTTTCAAGCATTTCAAGATCGAATTCCGTTCGTTGTTTAAGACGTTGATATTCTACAATTTTTCCGGCACTTTTTAATTCTTTTAATCTTTCCTGCAGTTCTTTTTCAATGGAATTTATAGCTAAAGACAGTCTGTCCTTTCCTACAACAAACTGATTTGCCGCATAAACGGTTATCTCTTTTAAATCGCCTGTTTTTTCCTGCGTTATATAATCAACCGTGTAAATTCTGTCTATTTCATCTCCGAAAAATTCAATTCTTATAACGTCGTCTTCAAAATATGTGGGAAAAATATCTATAACTTCGCCCTGGACTTTGAAATTGCCTCTTTCAAAATATTTATCGTTTCTTGTATATCCCATGGAAAGCAGTCTCAGCATAAAATCTCTTTGGTTTATTTCATCCCCTACGGCGATTTTCGCAACCATTTTTTTATATTCTATCGGATTTCCGAGTCCGTAAAGCGCCGAAACGGAAGCTACCGTTATTACGTCGTCGTATTCAAGCAGACTTGCCGTGGCGGAGATTCTGAGCCTTTCAATTTCCGCATTTATGGATGAATCTTTTTCAATAAACAAATCCTGCCTCGGGATATAGGCTTCAGGCTGATAATAATCATAATAACTTATAAAATATTCCACATGGTTTTGCGGGAAAAAATCTTTAAATTCGCTGTAAAGCTGGGCCGCGAGTGTTTTATTGTGGGTTAGTATGAGTGTCGGAATTTGCAGATTTTTTATTATATTTGCCATTGTAAATGTTTTGCCGCTTCCCGTAACGCCTACTAATGTGTTGTATCTGCTGCTTTTTTGTATGCATTTTGTCAGTTTGTCTATTGCCTTTGGCTGATCGCCTGTGGGTTTATAATCTGAATTTAAGTTGAACAAACCTCTCCTTTTTATTATAATTATACCAAATCAATATAAAGGGATGTTATGGACTTATTGGCGAAATTAAATGAAAAGGTTGACGGGCTTTTACAAAAGTATGAAAATATAGTAAAAGAAAACGAAGATTTAAAGATTGAAATAGAAAATTGTAAAAATTCTCTTGAATCAAAAGACAATGAGCTTTTGGAATGCAGGGAACAGATGGCGCTTAAAGAACTTGAGCTTGAAGAGGTGCTTGCAAAAATAGAAAATATTATCGGCAAATGAAAAAAAATATAACCCTTTATGTTTTGGGGGAGAAATTTGATATTTCACTGGAAAATGAATTTCTGGAATATATAAAAAAAGATTTGCTTAAACTTCAAAATCCCACACCAAAGGAGCTTCTTTTTTTGATATTACAAAAAAATAAAAAAGAGTATGAACTGTTGAAAAAGCTTGAAAATCTTGAAAAAAATAAAAAATGAATAATAATTCATAGTAAAACAAAAAATTTATGTTATAATTTTCTCATTAAATTAAAAGGAGATAAAATGAAAAAAGCATTTACACTGATAGAATTGGTGTTCGTAATTGTTATTATCGGTATTTTAGCGGCGGTTGCACTTCCAAAATTTTTTGGCGTAGCACAACAGGCGCATGAAGCTAATTTAAAAAGTTTTGTGGGAACATTAAATGGTACAGTAGGTCCAACTTTATGGAGTAAATCTATTTCTGATGGAAACAATGGAGATATTAATTACTCTAAGTTAGAATATCCAGGTACTGGGGATAAGAATTTAACTTCATATACAGATATTCCAAAAGAAATAAATGAATTAAATTTAACAGATTGTAACAGTACATCAAAATATACAATAGTAGGTACAACAGATGAAGGAGTGGCAGGGGCATATTATTATATAGCTTGTTTGGATGGTAGTGCAACTCAGTCACCACACTTTGTCTT